>JAGYMJ010000104.1 GCA_018400625.1 Planctomycetota bacterium | reverse complement strand
ATATAACCGGGGCTATTTGATCGATAAGTTTGAAGAAGAATTAAAACGAGCGCAAAGATATAACCGTCCATTGTCAACTCTTATTCTCGATGTGGATTGCTTTAAAGACTTCAACGATACGCATGGGCATGTCATGGGGGATCAGGTGCTGAAGGATGTTACCGAGATTATCAGGAATGCGGTGCGCTATACGGATATACCGGCCCGCTACGGCGGCGACGAGTTCTTCATTATCTTGCCCGAAACAGATATTGAAGGTGCTGAATCCGTTGCCCATAAAATACATAAAAAAGTCGATGAGCATAGTTTTAAGGGACAGAACAATCAAGAGGTTTCTTTATCTCTAAGCATTGGGGTTACCGGGATAAAACGGCTTCGGGAGGATGAACCAAAAGAAACTGCTTCAGAAGTCATTACCAGAGCCGATGAAGCGCTTTATGAAGCCAAAAGAAATGGTCGAAATCAGGTGCAAACGATAACTCCCGAAGAGAATTAACAGATTATAGAATCAGGAGGATCGCATCCCCTTTAATATGTTTTCCTGCCATTTCAACCCAAGCGGAATGCTTTCCCTTTGCTTTTCTTCACCGGGAGTTTTCTTTTCGGCATAAATCCCCGCGCTCACCTGCGCTCCTCTCTCGGCGCTGGAAGGAGTATCAGAGGGCATAATCCGTTCTCTGGTATGGCATATCGGATGGAAAACCCCTCCGAGCTTCACGCCAAGTTCGACCCGGTAACGGTTGCCCGGCTGCACCCTTAAATAGTGATTTCCCGCATCCGGGGCAATTTTAACTTCCGAGACCCAATTAATTTCACCTTCTTCGTCTAAATTAATCAATGATAACCGCCACTCCACTTCACCGGAATATTCTTTTTGATAATACTTGCTGCGCGGGCCGCTCAGTTCCCAATAGACGAATAAAGATGTTGGACTTTTCGGAATAGCCGCTACATGGTCCATACTATATTTTTTGGGCATTTTATTATCCGCATCACCACTTTTAACGTTACCAGAGCCGCTATCTTTTGAACGGAATTTGGCTCCATCCCCATGGGATTCTTCCCCATCTGTATCTTCAGATTTAATCATTTTTCACCTTCCGCTGTATTCATATGAAATTTTAGAAATTATTGAAATAAGGGCATACGTTTAGGAACAACGACAATTCCGCCCTCACTCACTGTGAAATGGTGTGAATCGGCTTCTTTATCAATTCCTATCTGTGTGCCGGATGGAATGACATTGTGTTTGTCAACGATTGTATTTGCAACAACAGCATTTTCCCCTATCTTTACATTTGACAAAACCACTGAATTCTTCAAGAAAGCACCTTCATTGATAATGACTTGTGGCCCAATTACGGAGTTCAAAACCGTGGCATTATTTATAACAACTCCATTACTTATCAGGCTGTTATTAATACGATTGGCCCCGCCTTCTTCTTCATCAACCCGGCCGCAAACATTCAGAGGAGGAGCGGAGGGGACATAAGAACGAAACGGCCACCCCCTATCATAGAGGGAAAACGGTTCTGTAAGACCGTCGGAAAGATGCCCGGTCGCCAATTCGAGATTTGACTGCATATAAGCATCAAGTGTCCCTATATCGCGCCAATACATAATCTTGCCTTTTTCCAAATTCCAGAAGGGATAGGCCGTCACCCTCTCATCGGACTGAATAATCGCCGGGAATACGTCTCTGCCGAAATCATGTGAAGAACTGTTATTTTTGGAATCTTCAATCACCATACGCACCAAAGCTTCCGTATTAAAAACATAAACCCCCATGGAGCATAAGGCGAAATCCCTTTCCGACAGATCGAAACGGGACGGCAGCTCAGATTTGCGGGGATTATCAGGTTTTTCCGCGAAATTTATCACGCGCTCGTCATTGTTGACGGTAAGGATACCGAACCGATGGGCTTCCTGTAGAGGAACCGGCTTGCATGCAATCGTGCATACGGCCTTACTGTTGATATGGCGCCCGATCATCTGTGAATAATCCATGCTATATACATGATCACCACTGAGGATCAGCACGTACTCGGGCATTTCACGCTGTAAAGTATAAATGTTCTGGTAAATAGCGTCCGCCGTCCCGAGATACCATGTGGAAGCCAGGCGCAATTGCGGCGGGCGAACCTCAATATATTCGCCCAGCTCCGGATTGAAAATATCCCACCCAAGACGAATATGGCGGTTTAATGAGTCACTTTTATACTGAGTTAATACATTGACCCTGCGCAAGCCACTGTTGAGACAATTACTGAGGGTAAAATCTACAAGACGCAAGTTTCCGGCAAAGGGGACCGCTGGTTTTGCACGGTCACGGGTAAGCGGATAAAGTCGCTCACCTTCCCCGCCCGCCAGGACCATGACAACCGTATTGTTCATTGCAGATGATAAGTTTTTCATAGATTATACTTTTATCACAGATGCTAAGGCTTTCCCACCCTCTGAGGCCCACCCAATATCCTTGTTATGGATTCCTTCAATTCCGTCAGATCGCCCGATTTTACGATATAATCTTCCGCAGCCCAAGCCAGGAAGTTGTCGCGATACTGGCTGTATCCGGTATTCAGAATAATCGGAATAGATTTTCCCAAACCATGTATCTTCGACATCGCTTCCAGCCCGTCCATCTTTTCAGGCAGGTTAATATCCATAACTATCAAATCCGGTTCCTCCTCCGAAGCTTTTTGAACCGCTGTTTTGCCGTCATTAGCTACAACAACAGAATATCCTTCTGCTTCAAGCTCCGTGCGGTAAAGAAGACAGACATTCTCTTCGTCCTCAACGACTAAAATCTTAGCCATAAATACCACCCCTTTTTCAAACCAGATGACAAACACTCATATTGTTCCTACCCTATTTATTTTACCACAGAATCAGTACCTATGCCACCAAAAAATCAGAACAAAAGTAAATATCCAGTGAACCCCGTTGCCTCATCCCCACCGTGCCCTGTGCCGGTGGGATCATGATTAAGCACTACGAGGCGCCAACGCCCTAAACTCCGCCGTTCA
>JAGYMJ010000103.1 GCA_018400625.1 Planctomycetota bacterium | reverse complement strand
TGAAGTATAAGGAGTTGTGGCAGGTGGAACGGGTCTTCCGGGACATGAAGTCCATGCTGGAGACGCGGCCAGTGTATCATCAAAGCGATGCCAATATCGCCGGCCATGTGTTTTGCAGTTTTCTGGCGCTTGTGCTCAGAAAAGAGTTGGAGCAGCGACTGACCAGTGCCGGCCATCAGTTCGAATGGTCGGACATCAAGCAGGACCTCCGGGCGCTCAAGCAGATAGAGATAGAGGAAGGAGGCGCTCGTTTTATGATTCGCAGTCAATGCAAGGGCCATTGCGGTAAAATCTTTCAAGCGGTAAAGGTTGCACTACCGCCTACCATAAAAGAGGTCAAATGAGCTGGAAATTGAAACACATGGTAGTGCCAAGAGCAAAATGTAGTTTTGTATCATCCTGTTTTTTCAATACTTTTACTAAACATACTGTTCAAAATCAGTTTGAATCTGATTGGCTAATTTTTAATATCAGTCTTTTTGTTGATTTTACAGGAATATTTTGGAATCCCGGTCGCTTTTTTTGATAACCGGACTAAACAACGGTCGGATATTCAAGCATCGATGGGAATCTAATGGATCCGGGCAAAAAGCCGACTGTTTGGAGGGCCGATCCTGCGGGCCGTCACTCTTTTTCCACCGGGAAGGTAAGTGCCGCACCAAACCAACCAATAGCCGTCACCAGGGGAAAGACGGAAAAAACCAGCAGCAGGTAAATGATACTTAGGACCCTCAAGTCTATAAGGATATCCGGAACGGCCGCCCGCAGAATAAACGCCATTGCCGCCGACACAGTCAGAACCACGGAAAGCCGCTTTTTGATTTGAACAGCACGAACCGGTTTGGCCAAATAATTAAGCCACCAAGTGTACCAGCCGGTTCCCATGGCGACCAAGGCAAAAAGCACCCCTGCACCGAGGCAGTGAAAAACCGTTGTATCAAAAGCCTTCAAACCCGTAAACAAGTAGAGAAGGGCAAAAACCGTTGCCGCACACATGAATGCAATAGGGAAATGAACCGTCATCGGATGGGGATGCCTTCGCAGCATGGGCACTTTCTCAAGCAGGCGGGCAAGAAACACGGGCACTTCGACCTCCTCTTCCGCAGCATCCGTTTTCATTACACCCACCTGGGGAAAACGTTCCAGAACGTCCGCGTCATGGGGAGCGGCCAGAATCTCGGTTGAGAGCTCATTACCCGCCTTGTGGCGCTTCATGTGGGTTCCACCCCGCCATCGTCTGCTTTCGCTTACGTCATAGACTTTCCCTTTGTAGGCTACATAAATGGCGTTTCCCGATTCTCCGTTAAATTCAGACAGTTCTTCAGGCGTAAAGGCTTTCATTGAGGTCTCCGGCTTCGTTTGTTTTATTTTATTATAACCACTGCTGAAAAAGTATCAAAACATTGCCTGAAATCCAAGGCGCAGTCATCAAAAACTTCGGGGTCATCATCGCCTGCGGTTTGCACAAAACATCTTCATGATCATATTAATGAATAGGGTCTTATACCAAAACACGAGTGGAATGCCATACTCAGGGGAGAATAAAAACCATGAATCCAAGAATCAGAGAACATTTAGGCAAAGAAGCCGATCATTTGTTGAATCATCAGTGCCGCACCATTCCGGCGGAGCACCTGCACCTGCCGGGCCCTGACTTTATAGACCGGATCGTCGCCCAAAGTGACCGTCCGATTCGGGTAATGCGAAATCTTCAGGCAATTTTTGACCACGGCCGCCTCAGGGGCTCCGGCTATATCTCCATCCTGCCCGTCGACCAGGGAGTGGAGCACACGGCAGGCGCCTCATTTGCACCCAACCCGCAATATTTTGATCCGGAAAACATCATCCGGCTCGCCATTGAGGGGGGATGCAACGGTGTCGCATCGACGCTGGGGGTATTGGGATCGGTGGCCCGCAGGTACGCCCATAGAATACCGTTTATCCTAAAAATCAACCATAATGAACTGCTCACCTACCCCAATACGTACGACCAGATCCTGTTCGCGAGCGTGAACCAGGCCTATGACATGGGCGCGGTAGCTGTGGGAGCCACCATCTACTTTGGTTCCCCCGAGAGCAACCGCCAGATCCGGGAAATCTCTGATGCTTTCCGGTACGCTCATGAACTGGGCCTTGCCACGGTCCTTTGGGCTTATCTGAGAAACCCGGACTTCAAAAGCCAGGACCTCGACTATCACCTGTCGGCTGATCTCACCGGGCAGGCCAACCACCTCTCCGTCACCATCGAGGCCGATATCGTGAAGCAGAAACAAGCGGAAAACAACGGAGGCTTCACAGCAATCAAATTCGGCAAGACCCATGAAAAAATTTACTCAGAGCTTACTTCGGAACATCCCGTTGATCTTACCCGCTACCAGGTAGCCAACTGCTACATGGGTCGGGTCGGTCTGATCAATTCCGGAGGGGCCTCTGCGGGTAAAAATGATCTGGCCCAGGCGGTGCGTACAGCCGTGATTAACAAGCGGGCGGGTGGCATGGGACTGATATCCGGACGAAAAGCGTTCCAACGGCCCATGAAAGAGGGCGTTGAACTGCTTAACGCCATACAGGATGTTTATCTGGACGAGGATGTCACCATAGCCTGAAAGGTTCAGTATACCTGACAATTCGGACAGTAATAACAGTTACGGCCGGCATTGGTGATTCTTTCAACAGGTCCCCCGCAGGCGCAGGGCGCATCCGTACCCCGGCGGCGAAGCAAAAAATCGGCCGGCATTTTCAACGGATCTGCGTCTGCGTCAATG
>JAGYMJ010000102.1 GCA_018400625.1 Planctomycetota bacterium | reverse complement strand
ACAGGGCACGGTGGTGATCAAGTGAGACGGGGTTCACTGAATATTTACAATGGAGGGCAAAGTAAACTTTCCCCTTCTTTTGGAGACTGCTGGCTGCCGGATTGACCATAGTTTTGCAAGCGACGGGAAAAATAGTGCGTATTCGGTTATCTTTTGGCTTGTTAACATGTCAATATTTTACCAAAGGGAAAACCAAACGCGGTAAATAACTTTACTGAATCACGAGGTAAATGACAAACGTTATGTGGTAAAGACGGCAAGTTTGTAACCGCAAATATCTATGGGGAAAATCTGTGGCGGACAGGCGGTCGGGGCGCCGGTGACTGTCGCTTCTTTTTCCATTGGCGGGCGAGTTCAATTTTCAGGGAGTTTTCCCCGGGAATTTGCCACCCTGTTAAGGGCACCGTGCCTTTTGTTTTTATCTTCTCTTTCATAGTGTCTGTTAGTTTTTATGCTTGCCATTTCTGTAATACTTCAATCCTTCGATAAGGGCTTTGATATTTTTCATCGGAACTCCCGGTGCTATGGAACTGGAGCAGCCGAGCATCAGACCGACGTCGGGGCCTTTCCGTACCAGCCAGTCAATTTCACGCCGGACATCGTCGGGGGTGCCGTGCGGCAGCGTAGTGGTCACCGAAACCCCGGCGATGATAAACAGATCACCGCCGTCACGGGTTTTCATGCCGCATATTTTTTCATAATCCATCCCGTCCTCATACTGGAATCCCTGGAACCCTCCGATACCGGTATCTAAGAGTCTCGGCATGAGTTCCATCAGGTTGCCGTCGCAATGCCATATCAGGCGGATGCCGGCATCGAGCAGCGGTTTAATCGCGCGGGCGAAGTGCGGCAGCCAGAGCTTGTCGAGGGTTTTCACATCGACCAGCAGGCCGCGTGAATCGGCCATATCATGGTCGAGCCGCACCAGACGCGGAAGTCCACCCTCGATGATGGCGCGAGCGGCGATCGAGTTGTGAACTTCAGCAGCGTCGGCCTGGAGTTTGAAACATTTCTCCATCACTTCGGGATAAAGGGCATAGGCCATGAAATAATTGGCATAACCGTAGGTTCCGTATTGGAAACGGGGCAGCGAGAAAAAACCGCTGTAGGGCCCTTTCAGCATATTCATGCCGAAGAGTTTCTGCACGGCCACTTCTCCTTCAATAAGCTTCCGGATGCGTTTTCGCGCCGCGGCTTCCTGTTCGCGCGGAGACTGCTCCAGTCGGGGGAAGACAAATTTCTCCATGTGTTCGACGACGGCCTCGGGCGAGTCGATCCGCATCCCGTCGCGTACAATTTCTTTTGCGCCGGTGGTGGCCCCGCGCTCGGTATCCTCGCCATAGCCATGCTCCTGCATGGAGAGCGGGTTCTGGGGAATCCACTGGTCGATGAAACAGACTCCTGCGGCGAGCTGGAAGTCGAGATAGACCCTTACCGGATCCTGGGGGTAACTGCCGGAAGGATGACCGGAAAGTTCTTCCAAGTGCGACCACTGCATGTCGTTAATGCCAAATCCGCCGTAGGCCCGTCCGGATATCGGTCGCATGGCGATCGTATCCAGTGCCAGCCGGGCATTAGCTCCCCACTGTCCTTCGAATCTCCGGTAACCGATTTTTTCTTCCATTTCCCTTTTTCTCCAGTTGAAAAAACTCTTTGCAATAATTCCCTGCCTTTTTCATAATGATACGGTCTCTTTCCGTAAATATTCAGTGAAGTGCGTAGTTTTCTCACCACCGGCACAGGGCACGGTGGATGAACAACGTGGTTCACTGAGGACTTAGCTCTTTCCTCTACTGATTTTGTAATACGTTATATTATTTTTGCAAACCGTATGATGATACTCAATACAGGACGTTGTTTCAATCATATATGATTTCCGCGCCGAAAAACTGCCTTCGAGAAACAAGGCTCTTCGTCTTCACGACGGTGTCTCTGAAAACGCGAAGGCGCTTAGTGAGCGCACATCGACAACAAATTGTCGATCTTGGAAGATTTTTCTTAGAGCAGGCTTCCAGCCTGCAAACGTCACCTGCGCGAAGCCGTTGCTCACAGAACCCGTCTGTGCCGTCAGGCGCCATGTTTTCCTCCGGCCCCGTGCCGGTCCGTTTCGTAGATAACAATGCCTTCGTCTATGATCTGGTTTAAGTATACA
>JAGYMJ010000101.1 GCA_018400625.1 Planctomycetota bacterium | reverse complement strand
CCGGCACAGGGCACGGTGGTGAGAAAACTACGCACTTCACTGAATATTTACGTTTCTTCTCTGCCATATTGACAGAAGCATAGCCTGGTACCCCACGTTGCTGTCGGAATGACAGGGCCCGGGTATTATTAGCATGTATTCAGGTTGTCGGTCTAATACCCTCCTATCAATGCGCTTATGTGATCTGCGCTTGGTTTGTTGTCAGCCCTGTATTCCATTTTTTCTT
Source organism: Planctomycetota bacterium (assembly GCA_018400625.1). Taxonomy (GTDB): domain Bacteria; phylum Planctomycetota; class Brocadiia; order SM23-32; family SM23-32; genus PUMZ01. The sequence continues at coordinate 2,958 of JAGYMJ010000101.1, read as the reverse complement.
TTAATGAGAAGTTGCTAAATTCTCCCTTCTGCACCTTGAAAAGAGCTTTTTAACCGCATGGAAGAAATCGGCCGTAGGGATTCAGGAAGTTTTTGGCACATTTTTTGCTTATAATACAGGTGGTTAGTTTATGTGTATTTCATTTATCAATTCATCAGAGATTATTCCCTAAAAAGAATTGGAGGTTCAAAAGATGCCGGCAAAACAGATGGTTTACGAACGTGAAGCGCGAGAACATGTCATTGAAGGAGTCAAAAAACTTGCCAGAGCTGTAAAATGTACGCTCGGGCCTTGTGGGCGGGCTGCAGTCCTTGATAAAGGTTTTGGGAGTCCCAACATAACCCGTGATGGAGTAAGTGTTGCTGAGGAAGTTGACCTGGAAAATAAGTATGAAAATCTTGGGGCAAGGCTGTTGAGAGAGGCGGCTTCAAAGACAAACGATGATGCGGGAGACGGCACGACAACCGCTACGGTTCTGGCAGAAGCCATTGCGGTGGAAGGAATGAAGTATGTGACCAGCGGTATCGATGCCATGTCCCTGAAAAGAGGGCTTGATAAAGCGACGACCGCAATATTGGAAGAGCTCAAAAAGCAGAGTAAACCTCTTGGCGAGAATAAAGATATTGAGGATATCGCCTCAATCGCAGCGGGCAATGACCGGGAAGTCGGCAAAATGATAGCCGATGCTATGGATCGTGTAGGACGCACCGGGGTTGTGACCGTTGAAGAAGGCAGGGGGATGGAAAGTTTCGTCGATGTTGTTGAAGGCATGCAGTTCGATCGCGGCTATCTGAGCCCGCATTTTATAACGGATGAAGACCGTATGGAATGTGTGCTTGAAGATTGTTATATTCTTTTATATGAGAAAAAACTGTCTTCAGCCGGCGGTATAGTGCCTTTGCTTGAAAAGATCAGCGAAGAAGATAAACCTTTGCTTATAATCAGTGAAGATGTTGAAAGTGAGGCGCTGGCGACACTGGTCGTTAATAAATCCCGAGGGGTCCTGAACTGCTGCGCTGTTAAGGCTCCCGGATACGGTGACAGGCGTAAAGCTATGCTCGAAGATATTGGGGTATTGACCGGCGGCAAGCCGATATTTGAAGACCTTGGTATCGAACTGGAAAGCGTGGATGTTGGTCATCTCGGTAAAGCTTCGAAGGTCACAATCACCAGCGATGATACAATCATCGTAGGAGGTGCCGGAAGTCAGTCGGATGTTGATGCCCGATGTACCCAGATCCAACGGGAAATTGATACGACCACCAGCGATTATGACAGGGAGAAGCTTGAAGAAAGGCTTGCAAAACTCAGCGGCGGGATCGCCGAGATTAACGTGGGGGCGAGCAGCGAGACCGAACTGAAAGAAAAGAAGGCGCGCGTTGAAGACGCTTTGAGCGCAACAAAAGCCGCCGTGGAGGAAGGTATCCTGCCGGGCGGCGGAGTCGCAGAGCTGAGAGCTTCTAAGGTTCTTGATGATTTAGAGCTCGAAGGTGATCAGGCCGCCGCTGTCAAGGTGCTGAAAAAGGCCTTGAGGGCCCCGCTGGCTTCAATTGTCCAAAATGCAGGCGAAGAGCCGGAAGTGATATTGAAGAAGGTGCTCGACTGCGATGATTTCCAGTGCGGCTTTGATGCCGAAAAACTTCAAATTTGCAACCTTATCGAACACGGAGTTGTGGATCCCGCCAAGGTTATAAGATGTGCCATAGAAAATGCTGTAAGCGTTGCCGGCATACTTTTGACCACGGAATGCCTGATCACTGAAGTGCCGAAGGACGAAGATGAAGAGGCCGGTGCAGGTATGCCCCCCGGCGGCGGAATGGGTGGCGGAATGCCCGGCGGAATGGGCGGAGGAATGCCCGGTGGAATGGGCGGTATGGGCGGTATGGGCGGAATGGGCGGTATGCCCGGTATGATGTAAGTCAGGCTTTTTGTATCTCCCGCAGGATGTATTCTTACCTGCGGGAGATGGAAAATATGTTGCATTTATAACACAAAATAATTTTGACTATCGATGGAGGAAGAAGTGATGGCGAAAAGTAAATTGAACATTAAACCGTTGGATGACAGAGTCGTTGTAGAAGTTGTCGAGAGTGAAGATCAGACCCCGGGCGGAATATATTTGCCCGATACGGCAAAAGAAAAGCCGCAAGAGGGCATCGTTGTAGCCGTCGGGCCGGGCAAAATGCTTGAAGCCGGAGAAAGGGCTGAACCGGCGGTTAAAGCCGGCGATAAGGTCCTTTACAGTAAATATGGCGGAACGGAGATAGAAGCCGGCGGTAAAGAGTACCTCGTGATGCGCGAAAGTGATATTCTCGCTAAAATAGGAAAGTAAGTGAATTTTTAAGGTTACAGTTACACAATTAAAGCAAACTCCAATGAGGAGATAAATTTATGGCAAAACAACTCATATACAGTGAAGATGCACGAAAACAGTTGCTCAACGGTGTCAAAAAGCTGGCGGACGCCGTCAGGGTGACGATGGGCCCGACCGGGCGCAATGTGATTCTGGAAAAAAGTTATGGCAGCCCGACTGTCACCAAGGACGGTGTGACAGTTGCAAAGGAAATAGAATTGGAAGGTAAATTCGAAAATATGGGCGCCAAGATGGTGAATGAAGTGGCCAGCCGGACAAGTGATGAAGCCGGCGATGGCACGACCACCGCTACGGTATTGAGCGAACTCATCTATCGTGAAGGCCTCAAAGCTGTTGCTTCAGGGGCCAATCCCATGGCCATCAAACGCGGGGTCGATGAATCCGTAGATTCTGTCGTCAGGAAATTGAGAGAAATCAGCCGGGATGTAAAAAACAAGGAAGAAATTGCACAAGTCGGAACAATAAGTGCCAATAATGATCCGGAAATAGGCAGCCTCCTGGCCGAAGCGGTCGATAAGGTCGGAAAAGACGGCGTCATTACAGTAGAAGAAGGACGCTCAACGGAGACGACTCTCGAGTTTGTC
>JAGYMJ010000100.1 GCA_018400625.1 Planctomycetota bacterium | reverse complement strand
CAAACAATTAAATAATTTTTAGCTTACCATGCGATTTTTTGCGTGTAAAGGGTAGGCATCACTTTTTTTCGGAATTTTGCGGAGAGAAGTGATGTCTGCCCTTTTTTTTTGTACTCAGATAGAAAAATCATATGGGAGTGAAAAATAATGAAAAACAGAGAACGCAGTCCACCTTGCTGAAGTAAAAAATATAAGGGGAAAAGCCCGTCAATAAAATAAACAAGAAAAAACAAGAGAGAGAAAAAAACGATGACTAAAAAAGCAAAACAGAAGAATAAAAAGAAAGCATGCACAAAATGCAATAAAGTAAAACCTCTGGACGAAGGGTTTTACAACAACTGCTCAAGACCCGATGGCAAGACGGCAAGATGCAGAGAATGTATCCGGGAAGATAATCACAACTATTACGTTCGAAAACAGAAAGCAACGGGCGGGGTATACTGTTTATGGCAGAGCTTATTGACAAGATGTCACCGCGGATATACAGGAAGAAGAGAATATAAATACTATGAAGGCAAAGGGATAGCGGTCTGTGATGAGTGGCGAAATAATTTTGAAAAATTTAAGAACTGGTGCCTTGCAAACGGCTACAGAAAAGGACTCGCATTGGACAGGATAGATAACAACGATGATTTCAGGCCAGGTAATTGCCGGTTCACTACCCTTCATGAAAATCGAAATAATACAGGTTAAGCGGTTGTTTAGTAACAGTTAATAACTAAATATAACTAGATAAAGGAAATAGAGAAATGATGGGAAAAGAATAGGAGTTAAAAAATGAGAAACACGAAAGGTGAAGAAAAAGCCCCGATCCTGATGGTGGGTGAGGAACTGGAACAGGGGCTGGAAAGTCAGGCACGTATTTATTCTAATTATAATTATACCCAAAACTTAGGCGAAAATCAAGTTTTTAACGCCCCCCCAAAATATCCTCGGGAATCATTAAGTGCAGAAAGGAAAAAGGACGTATTTGAGACAGAAGTTATTAATAAACAGCAGCTGGTAGATTTAGGCAGGAGACTCACACATACTCATCTCCAAGACCTGCGCGATTCGGGACTTAGTGATGAGACTATATTAAAAAGCGGTATCGTGAGCGTTTCCAAAGAAGCAGCCGAAGAATACCTCGGTTATCAGGCAATGAGCCCCTGTATGGTCTTCCCTTACCTGCCTCTAAAAGGAGATGACCCGTATTATCGTTTAAAACCGGAGAAGCCGATTTACTATGGAAGCGGGGGCAAGCGTAAATACCTTGCAAGGAAAAACGGTGGTAATCGCCTGTATCTGCCTCCATACGATGACGTGGATGCTGTTCTTGACGATATAGAACATGATCTGATAATAACAGAAGGCGAGAAAAAGGCTCTGAAAGCATACCAGGAGGGATACACGGCCATAGCTCTTGCCGGCGTTTGGTCATGGCGGGAGAAGACAGGTTCGGGAACCGGCGAAACTAAAGCAATAAAGGAACTGGACTGTTTCATGTGGGCAAAAAGGACAGTTTATATTGTTTTTGACTCCGATGCGGCAGAGAATGAGGACGTTAAAAATGCCGAGAACGCGCTGGCAAAGGAGCTTTATAAAAAAGGCGCCCGAGTGCTTATAGCCAGGCTGCCTTCTTTGGATGATGAAGAGGGAAAAACAGGGCTGGATGACTACCTGCTCATGGAAGGCTTTGAGGACTTTGATAAGAGGCTCAGAGAAGCAATACCCCCTGCCTCAAGGTATTTTGACGGGGGAACATTCAAACCTCTCCGTCTTGCCAAAGAGCTGTCTTTAAGGGACAGATACATTCATGCAAAAGATTTTGAGAGCAAGGGCGGGAAGCTTTATGTGTATAAGAAAGGAATATACCGACCTGCCGGACGTGTGGATGAAAAGAGCCAAAAGCTGTTGGGTGAGGAAACAACTTCCAACCGACTGAAAGAAGCCGGGAAAGCTCTGAATAATATGGTTGTGGTGAATATCAAAACGCTGAATCCCTATAAGGAGCTGATAAATGTTGAAAACGGCCTCCTTAATCCTTTTACAGGTGAGCTTGAGGAACACAACCCTGATTTTCTTTCCACCATACAGATACCTACCCGATGGAACCCCGATGCCAGAAACAAGGAATTAGAGGGGTTTTTGGATACTATCTGTGGCCGGTGGAAAGACGCTATATGTGAGCTGATCGGCTATTTGCTCCTGCCCAAAAATTTCGTTAAGTCATTTTTTGTATTCCCGGGTGAAACGGATACGGGTAAAACGACCCTTCTTAACCTCATAACCGGCATGATCGGGGAGCGTCAGTGCGCTGAGGAAAGCCTCCAGACACTGTGTGATCCCTCCCGAAGGTTCGTTCATGCTCACCTGGAAGATAAGCTGCTCAATGTATTCGATGATATGCCTGCCGGATACATAGGGGAAAGCTCGGCGATAAAGGTCTTAACGGGCGGAACTCCCCATATCCGGATCGAGCGCAAACATGAAAACGCTTACTATGCCCGTAACTTCTGCCGCCACATCTATGCGTGCAATGAACTGCCCAAATGCGCCGATAAGAGCGAAGCGTGGTATAACCGGATGCAGATATTTCCTTTCGAGCACCGCCTATCTGAGGAAGAAAAAGAAGAAGGGCTCCGGGAACGCTTTACCGAGGATAAGCAACTCCATGAAGCCCTGCTGGTAAAAGCGGTGGAAGGGCTGAAACGCCTCAAAGAGAAAAAGTGGAAACTCGAAGGCAGCCGCAAAGCCAAAACTGAATATAAAGCAAAAAACGACTCAGTGCTTGCTTTTATCAGTGAGTGCTGCCGGGAAGGGACGGGAGAAAAAGTTAAACGCACCGAGTTCAGGAAAGCATACGAGATGTGGTGTAACCGAACCGGGGCTTATAAGCTGCCCACCGCAAAGCAGGTTTATGACAGGGTGCGCAGTGAAACCTATATTGATGAGAAGACAATCGACGGTTATGAGTATTTCAGTGGGATCAGTTTGGAAGAACAATGAAAACAGATGATTTAAGTGGAAAAAAAGTGGAAAAAGTGGAATTAAGTGGAAGTCCGATTCCACTTAGAATTTGCTCTGAGAGTCCATTCTGCGGCCTTCATAAGCTTCGTTGATTTTTTAAGTGGATAAAGTGGAAAACTTTTAGATGTTTACCATAATATGAGAAAAGAGAAAGAAAGAGAGAGAGAAGTATATTATTAATAAAAAGTCTCTCAAATACCCACTTTTCCCACTCTCAGCACTAAAAAGGCCTGAGAGTGCCAATATTAACGCTCAGAGGAGGAGAATTAAGTGAACAGGTTTCCACTTTTTTTCCACTCTACTTCCACTTTTTCCACTTATAAACGTTAAATGATAATATCACAGGAGAAAAAACATGAATACGGAAAAGATAATGACGGATTTCTCTCCACTGCCTGACCCGGATGGTATAAATCTTTGGGAAGGTGGAGAGCAGAAGTTTGAGATGAATAATAATGATAATGAGGAACTGAAATATCGAGCATGGAAAGGACAGAAGATAAAAGGCGACTTCGCAGCTATTGATACTGAGACGGTGGCCATTGACAAAGAGCGCATGAGCCGGATTATCCCTCAATTGGTGATAACCCAGGCGTCAGGAAAAGGCTTGGATGAGAATTTTATCGTTCACCCTGATGACCTCGCTGATTTTATCAAGATTCATAAAGAAAAGGATCTCGTTTTCTTCAATATTGCCTTCGATCTGCCGGTTATGGATAAGGCTCTGAGAGATAAGGGGATGGACGTTGCTGCGGATATGCTCTGGAGCATGGCTGACGGCGGGCAGTGTCATGATGTGATGCTTCTCGACCAGCTCGTTCGCATAGGAGAGGGAGGCGCGCACTCTCACCGGCGTTCCCTTGCAGATGCGGCAGAAGACCTCCTGGGTTTTGAGCTTGAAAAAGAAGATACGCCCCGGCTCCATTATGAAACACTGATTCGGAAAAAATACCGGGGTATTGCGGCCCGTTTCTTTCAGTATGCCATGAGAGATTCCAGGGCTACTCTGGAGTGTTTTGAAATGCTCTGGGATAAGGGCTGGGATATGCACCGGAAACTTCAAGAACGCAGCAGCGAATTTGAGGATGAGAAAGCCTCCCTGTGGGCTCCCCTTACCGAGCAGATACAGGTCCGGGCGGCTTTGGCTCTTGGAAACATGTCATGGCGGGGTATCCGAACAGATAATGGCAGATTGCAGGAGGTTTACTGCGAAGCCCTGAAGCGATTAAAAAAGGCCGCAAAAGAGTTCGGTTCGGATCCCAAGGTTAGGGAGTTTGAGGAAAAAAGCGGCGGGATACTCAGGCGTGATGGAAACAGCGAGCTTGAGTTCACCCGGAAAAACAGCCCCCGAAAGAGGCTCACCAAAGTAAGGAAACTGTTTCGCCGCCTATGCTCAGAGTACGGGGAAGAGGCCCCGAGGACGGACAAGAACCTGATCGCCACTTCACGCGATGCCTACACGGGCATGAAAGTCATTAAAGAAGAACCTGCTTTCGAGAAATATTTCCGTCTCCAGGAACTGGCTCTGAATGTAAATAAACCGGAGGCCATACTGGAACATGTTGGTGAAGATGGCCGCATTCACCCGAGTTATACGGCTCTTGAGAAGACCGGCAGAACCTCAAGCAGCCGTCCGCAAATTCAGAATCTTCCACGTGAAGGAACTCTCAGGGCTTGTCTTATCCCCGGCCCTGGCTGCGTATTCTACGGCGCTGATTATTCTTCGATAGAACTGGTCGCCCTGGCCGCTATTTGCAGGCACCGTTACGGCTTCTCGAAGCTCGGCGATAAAATAGCAGAAGGCGTGGATACTCATTCCTTTACTGCTGCGGAAGTGCTCGGCAAACACATCTCAGAGGTAACCAGAGAAGAAAGGCAATCGGCCAAGATTATCAATTTCGGCGTGCCGGGCGGTATGGGGGCCGCAGCACTCTCTCACAATGCAAAGGCATCTTATGATCTCGATATGAGCGAGGCGGAAGCTGAGGAATGGAAACAGAAGCTGATAACGGAGATTTATCCCGAAATCGGTTTTTTCCTTAATGACTGGCTCGAAAAATTTATTTCAGTGGAAACAGGTCTTCCGGTCAAACAGATAGTGGATTATCTGATTGAGGCAACCGAGGCCGATGGTTTCAGCAGCGATGCAGAAAAGTGGATACTCTCCAGCCTTAAAAACGTTTTATATGACGGGACCAAATCAGACGGGCAGCTTTATTCGGCCGCTTGGGTGGATAAGCTCTGGAGCGGTCTGAGCCGAGTGGTAGCCGGCGCTCCTTTTGCCACTGCCGGGATGAAAGAAGCAGTCTGGCAGAGGCGTATTGGTCCGCAGACGGCAGATATCTTTTTCCCCACCCGGGCTGCTACACTTACCGGTCGCATCCAGGGAGGAGTGAACTTTCGCCAGGGACATAATTCTCAGTTTCAAGGGTTGGCGGCGGACGGACTCAAACTTGCCATTTACCGGATGATGAGAGAGGGATACAGGCCGGTTTTGGAGATTCACGATGAGGTTATAGTCGAGGTGCCAGAAGATTGTAACAGGGAAAAAACTGCCGATGCTATTGACCAGATACTTATTGAGGAGATGCAGCGGGTTATAGGTGATCAGATACCGGTAGCTGTTGAGGGCCGTTTTATGGAAAGACTGGAGAAGTAAGAGCTTGGATAAAGAGTCTGAGAAAATATTACAAGAAAAATACCAGAATAAAATAAAGAGAGAGAGAAACATGAGTAAAAGAGTCAAAAAAACAAAGAAAGTCAAGAAAACAAGAAAGATTTGCAGGCGTAGAAGAAAAGAAGGTGAGATAGCGACGGCCAGAACAGCCATTAGAAATCATTGTCTGGAATGCATGGGATATAACTCGGGTGAGGTCAAAAATTGCACCAGTAAAACATGCTGGCTTTTTCCCTACAGACTTGGATCGCGGGGCATAGATTCTGAGTGTGAGAGAC
>JAGYMJ010000099.1 GCA_018400625.1 Planctomycetota bacterium | reverse complement strand
CGTTCCTGGCGTTTAATCTTCATTCCACCGGCACAAGGCACGGTGGGGATGCCATACAAGGTACGGCAGGAGGCCACGTTGTTCACTGAATATATTCGTTAAATCAAGAAGAATATTTTTCAATTGAGGAGACCGTCAATGCCTATTTCAGTAAATTCTAAAAAACTTTGCAGGTGTGTTTTATTTCTTTCCTTGTCTCTCTTCTTTTTTGGATTGGTCAGCGAGAGCCTTGCACAGTCTATGGCCGAAGAGTATCCGCCGAATGTTGAAGAACTGCAGCCTACCTCCGGTTGGGCCCCACCGTTCCGCAAAACCATTGAAAAGCTCGAAAGCGAGCGGGTTCCGCTCCTCGTGGATTGGGCCGATAACGAAGCGGCCGAGAGTGCTGTTACTTTCGGCGTTCCCTTTGCCCGCGGTGCGCTTGAAAGTGTTGAAAACCTCCGTCTAATCGATGAAAACGGCCGTCCCGTCCCCGCAGGTTTCCGAACCACCGCTACCTGGGAAGGCCCCAACGGTCCGCTGCGCTGGGCCCTGGGCCATGCGGTTCTTGAGCGTGATCGGGAATACTTTCTGGAGCTTGGCACAGAAGTTTCCGATGTCCTTCATGCTGAAATCCAACTGGAAGAGACCGAAGAAAGTATCATCGTCGATACAGGCCCTATGAAAGTCGTGTTGAGCCGTATTTCTCCGTCCGTCGTCGAATCCGTTCAACTCGGCGGAGAAAACCTGATCCGCTCCGATGCCGGCGAAAAGAATCTGCCGGTGGTGGTTGACGGTAAAGGACAAACTCATACCGCCGGCGGGCACGAGGAAGGTTTAAAAGCCGAAGTGGTGGAGGCCGGTCCCGGCCGCGCCGCCGTCCGCCGGGAAGGATGGTATACTAACAGCGAAGGGGAACGTTTCTGTCAATTTGTGACCTATACCTACTTTTATGCAGGACAGGCGGGCATCCGTCACGATCACACTCTGATCGTGGCCTTCGATACGAATGAACATACTATCCATGATATCATGCTGCCGATCGCCCTTGAACTGGACGCGGACAGGGAAGCTGTTTTTGCTGCTGATCCATCGCCGGACGGGCAGACCGTAAAAAAAACGGCCGCTGATGCATCATACAGTCTGGTTCAGAAACGGCATGACGCCTGGGAATTAACCTCCGGTGGACAGAAGCTCCAAAGCGGTTCGCGGGCCGGTGGCTGGTTCGGCATCTCCGACGGGCAGCGTGGCGCTTTTGCCGGCTTAAGTGATTTTTGGCAGCAGTACCCTGCGGAGCTTGAAGCCGACGGCGATGTGATGAGGATACACCTGTGGCCTTCCCATGGAACAGAACATCTGGATTTTCGCCCTTCTTCAAAATGGCAGCTTGGCGATGAATATCCCGGCGATCATGTCTTTCATAACCGCTGGTACCGTGACGGGCTGGACGAGATGACCCAGGGCTACGGGGTCGGGAAAACCCATAATATCTATGTGAATTTTTTCACCAACCACAACGATTCTGCGGCGAAAAGGTTGACCCGCGCTCAGACCGTTAAACCCGTCATCGCCTTGCCGGCTCCCGAATACGTCTGTTCGACCGAAGCCTTTTTCGGGCGAATGCATCACTATGATCCCGAAAATTACCCGGAAATAGAAGCGCTCATCCAATACGTGGTGGATACTTACTCTAACCAGCGGGAACAGAATGAACAATACGGCTGGATACATTTCGGAGATGTTTTCAACACCGGCGAACTCTGGCGGCGCTGGGGTTCCATGTTCTATGGCTTCCCCAATGTGATGCCGCGTTTGTTCCTGCGTTCGGGACACCGCGGGACATGGGATTTCCATCGGGTGAATACCCGCCATGTCACCGATATCGACATATGTCACCTGGACAGTGACGAGTACGGAGTCCACGCACGACGCGATTTTTTGCGCTCGGGCCACCAGGGGAAGGTTAAAGGTATGCGTTATGGCGGCGACGGGGGGATTGCTCATTATGCCGGCGACCCTTATGCCACCGGCCCGGATCATCATTTTGAGTTTATGGCGATGGACTATTATATCAACGGCAACCTCCGTACCTGGGAGGTGGCGAACTATTATCTTGAGGCGCATGCTGCGGAAAGGGATAAAAACCGCAATATGCTGGAATACCGTCACCGGGGAACAGGCGGCGCTCTGCGGCTGTTCAGCGAGGGGTATTGGGCGACCTGGAAACCTGAGTATCTCAGCATCATGCACCAGGTGGCCGATCGTATCTATGAAGGGCAGGGGGTGGATCGGAGTTATGAGGGCGATGGAACCCGGCGTGATGATGCCTATATGAATCCTGCCAAGATCCTCTACTACCAGATAACAGGTGAGGAACGTATGAGAGACCTTTTCCTCCATGATATGACCCTGCTGAGCCGGGAGCGTAATCTGCACGGCAGCACTTTAGGCGGCCGCGGCGCTACCCTTTCGGGACTTGCCCACGCCTACTGGTTTACAGGCGAGGATAAATTTCTTCCTTTCCTGGCATGGCAGCTTGAACTTGTTAAAGAGAGAGGTGTCGGTGGGTTGAGGGGGAATTTCCTTGCACGCCATGCCACTCATGGATATCAGTTACCGCAGGCTATGGCATTGCTTGAAGACATTGAAGAACTTCCCGAACCCCAAGGCCCCGCTGTGCCGGAGCCCGACGCCGAACCGCTGGCATTGCAGAGCAATTGGGCATACTATTTATTGCAGGAGAATGACGGTGATTTCAGTGTTGCTGTTGACGTCAACCTGCATCGTGGATATGCGACGCGTTTCCATAACAGACACGAGTGGATCGAGCGGTTCGAGGGGGGGGAGCGTCAGGCGCTGCGTGTGATCGACCCGGACGGACAAGAAATTCGATACTTTGAATTGCCGCCGGACGCTTCAAATGAAAGGGTCGAGTTCAGTATACCCGCCGACGGGAAGACCGGCACCTATGCGATTGTCCCCGCCAATATGGTCAATCCCGCTTTGAGCTTGAGACTGGTCGAATGTTCACTGGACAGGCGGGTAGCCCATGCCGGGGGCAACTGGACCCGCCCGAGGCGCGCGCGAACATGGTATTTTACCGTCCCGGCCCGAACCGGTCAGTTCCGGATAAAGATTAAAAGCGCTGTGTTGAGGGCTGAAGTGCAGTATGGCGTGCAAACGCCGGAGGGTGATAATGTTGCTCAGAACCGATGGGAATCCGGCACGCAACCGCGTAATGAATGGGAAGAGGTCGAACTCGACGCCGGGGAACCGGAGCAGGATGAGGTCTGGTCGCTGACCTTCCTAAACGCCGGGGAAACTTACTTGCGTTTTGAAGGAGTCCCTGGATATGTCGCCTCGTGCCCGGATGAGTTGTTTATGCCTGATCCTGCTATGCGGCAAGCACTTCCTGCCGTTAAAAGGCCAAAAGTGGAAGAAGCGGCTGTCTACGAATCAATCGATTTCCCGTGGAAAGGGACGGCGGCCTTTATCAACAGGTCTGTCGATCTGGGATCTATCGATTTGTCCCGTGAAATGATGAACCGCGAGCGCGGTACCGTTGAGATGTGGGTTAAAACGAGCGATCCGTATAGTAACATATCAGATAAGATTCTGCTGAGTTGCGGGAGTTTCAGGCTTTTCCGACGTATTAATATCGGAACCTATGCCCGAATCGGGGGACAACGCTATCACAGCTTCTTCGCTCTGCCGACCAATCGCTGGACGCATCTGGCCTTTACCTGGCAGCCTTCGGATCAAGAGGCGGCGGACCTGGAAATTCGGCTTTTTGCCGACGGTGTCGAGGTTAAATATGCCCACCCCAGGCCGCAAAGTCGTGAGATGCCTCATAAAAGCGTAGCGGAGGATTGGCCGGGGGAACGGTTGACGGTGAGCGCCGGCGCTTATGTCACCGGATTGAGAGTCTCGGATACGGTGCGCTACGGGGAAAATTTCCCCCGCCCTGAATCACCTTTCGATCCGGACGAACACACCTGCGTACTGTGGCCGCTGGATGAAAGCGGCAGCGCCCTGATTTTCGGTGATATGAAGTCTTTGCAGTGACCAGGAAACACTGTGAGTCAAAAGAAAATTAGTAGGTCCTCAGTGAACCACGTTGTTCCTCCATCGTGTCCTGTGCTGGTGGGATGATGATACTTATACATATAAAATTAAAGGGCATTGATTATAGGCAAGGGGGGAGGATTTATGGCCGGCTGCCAAAAAAACAAATCATCCGTTTCTGATCGGGTTGCCGAGCACATCATCCGTCATGATATGTTTCACAGGGGGGAACGGGTTGTGCTGGGGTTCAGCGGAGGCCCGGATTCTGTGGCGCTGATGAATATTATTTGGGATTTGAAGAGGAGGGAAGACTTTTCATGTGAATTGGTCCTGGCGCATATGAATCACTGCCTGCGCGGAGCCGATGCGGATGCGGAACAAAAATTCTGTCAAGAACAGGCTCAAAAATCCGGTCTGGAATTTGTTGCTTCTTCCGTATCTGTTCATGAGCATGGACGGAGCGGAGAAACCGTTGAATCGGCGGCCCGAAGGCTGCGTTATGAATTTCTCAAACGCGTTGCTATTGAGAAAAAATCAACTAAAATCGCCGTAGCACATCATGCGGATGATGTGGCCGAGACGTTGTTGTTAAGATTGATGCGTGGGTGCGGATTGTACGGACTTGCTGCTATGCCGCCTGTAAGACCTATTGAATTCGGTTCTGACATCCGTCTTATCCGACCTTTGCTTTGCGTTTCCAAAAATGATCTCCTTACTTATCTGGATTCTATAGGCGCGCGGTATTGTATTGACCGTTCAAATTTTGATCTTTGCTATGATCGTAACTTTATACGTCAAAAGCTTATGCCGAAGCTGCAGGCCGGGTTGAACGGTGCACTTAACGACGGACTCTTAGCATTGAATTTCGATGCATGTCAATTGCGCGATTATTTTGAAGATATGGTGGACGTTTATAGCAGCGCTATTTCTCACCATGCAGAAGGTGGGGGGGTGAGTTTAGATTCTAAAGAATTGGTAAAGATTGGAAAAAACCTGAGAATAGCAATATTCAGGCGTGCTATCCAAAATGTCCAGCACAATCGCGATAAAGCCCCCGAACTCAGCAGGGATCATTGGAAATGTTTGGATGAAATGCTGTTCAAAAATCCTGGTCGTTCACTGACTTTACCAGGTAAAGTGTTGGCAAGACGGGAACACTCCAGCATCTATATTTTCAAAAAAGCGCGCAAAGCAGAGACGCATAGGATTGAATTGCCGATTCCAGGCTCCTGCGGCCCCGTTGGTGAATATGACGGCATAAGAGCTTCAATCGAGAAGGGCCTGGAAACAAAAGGGGGGCTTGATGCTGTAAAGAAAAAAGGCAGGTGTATTGCATATCTCAATCTAAGAAAACTGGAGCTTCCACTGTTTGTCCGGTTGCGCCGTCCCGGGGATCGTTTTTATCCGCTCGGGGCCCCCGGAGAGCGTAAACTTAAGGACTTTTTTATCGATCGCAAAATCCCGCTCAGGAGACGCGACAGGATACCGGTAGTTATTGATGCCGATAATCGCATCATTTGGGTGGCGGGGGAGGAAATCGCAGATTTTTGCAAACTGAAGGGCCCGGAGGAGGAATGCCTTAAACTTCAGGTGTTTATTCCTGATTAGCTTATCTATCGTTTTTTTTGTGATAAATCACCTTAAAGGAACTGGGATTTTGTCTATGAGGATGGGGGAATAACCTTTATTTTTACGATTTACTGCTTCGTTGTCTTGCAAAATTAACTCATTTCTGCTACACTTTCTCTTGTCAAAACCGCTCCACCGGGGCAAGCCCGGCGGTAACGTTTTTCACTGAACATTTACGGTTCCATGGGCGGTTGCCGTTTGACAAGAGGACTCGAATGTGGTAAAAGATTGTGGATGCTTAGGGGGGGGCGACTAAGTAAATTTTTATATATTTCACTCCCAAAAAGAGAAATTTAATATTATTCCAGCAGGTTAGTTAAAAGGAGAGAATTAAAGCGATGGATATTCCGGAATTAAAGGCGTTCAGCAGGGAAGAAAAGGGACGGAGAAGCTGTAACAGGATGCGCAGAAAAGGCCTTATCCCGGCCGTTATGTATGGCAGAGGCAAACCCAATTTAATGCTCGGTTTTGAACATAAGGACCTCAATAAGCTCATCGATGAACATGCATTGGTATTTAACGTTGATGCAGATATCGAGAAGACTCCTGTGCAGTTGCTGGAGATACAGTATGATCATTTAGGCGACGAGGTCATTCATGTTGATGTCGGTCGCATCTCGATGACGGAAACGATTGAAGTGGGCGTGGCTGTTGAGACCAAAGGAGATCCGGTGGGTGTTCGCGAAGGCGGCGGGGTTCTCGAAATGATTTTGCATGATTTGGTTGTAGAGAGTCTGCCGAACAGCATTCCGGAAAAGATAGTGGTTGAAGTTGATGATTTGGAAATCGGCGATGATGTGCGTGTGGGTGAACTTGACCTGCCGGACGGTGTAAAGGCGGTGGAAGATGCTGATTCCGTAGTTGTAACCTGTGTGCCGCCTATGGAGATGGTGACCGAAGAAGATGAGGAAATGCTTGAAGAAGACGTCATGGCGGAACCGGAAGTTATCGGCCGTGAAGAGGAGGAGGAGGAAGAAGAAGAACTTGAGGCTGAAGAAGGTGAGGAGGAAGTTGAAGAGTAAAATTGTTATTTCAAAGCTCATTGTTGGTCTCGGTAACCCCGGCGAAAAATACGAATACACCCGCCATAATCTTGGATGGATTGTACTGGATAAAGTTGTTACAAAGTATTGGCCTGTTTATGAATCAGAGAAATATGGGGGAGTACTTGGTGAAAAAGGGGATATCGCTTTCTTCAAACCGTTGACCTTTATGAACAGAAGCGGTAAAGCCGTTGCTCAAGTTGTTCATTCGTTAAAACTTGATCTGTCGGATATCTTGATTGTATCTGACGACTTGAATCTTGACTTTGGCACTATCCGAATGCGTCCGTCAGGATCGGCGGGTGCCCACAATGGACTGCAGTCAGTGATTGATTGTCTGGGAAGTGACGATTTCCCGCGGCTAAGGATTGGCATCGGGCCCTGTCCCGATCCAGTCCCCGTGAGAGCTTTTGTTCTGTCCCGCTTTCCCAAACATGAAAAGGAAGACCTGGATGAATTGGGCGAAGCCGCGTCAAAATCCGTAATTTGTTGGAAAGACAGCGGAGTTACAGAAGCGATGGACAGATACAATGGAACCGTAGTTAAATAGTTATTCTCAATGAGAAAAAAGTGGGTTCGTTAAATTATCAAGAAGAACGGAGATTTGCAAACATTATGGAAAAGAAACTTTACGAAACGATGTTGCTGGTGGATGCGGGAATAGGTGATGAAGGAATACCTGAAATAATCCGGCACGCAACAGAACTGATGGGCAGGTATGGCGGAGAAATTGAGAGAGTCGAAAAATGGGGTGAAGGTGAACTTGCCTATTCTATAGCGGGAACGACACATGGACCCCCGCCTGCTTCGGCTGGTAGCCCAGTTTCTTCATCAGCGGAATGGTAAACGCGCCGGTGGTGACCACATTGG
>JAGYMJ010000098.1 GCA_018400625.1 Planctomycetota bacterium | reverse complement strand
TCATTCCACCGGCACAAGGCACGGTGGGGATGACACACAAGGTGCGGTGGGGTGCCACGTGGTTCGCTGAATATTTACGATTGTTCTGTTTTGAGCCGGCGCTTCGAAGCCTCTGATAAATAATGTGTCCATACTGCCTAAAATATTCAAAAATGCTTTTTCTGTTCCCGGTGATGAAAAATTTGACCCCAAAATTATGCCTCAGGACTCTACATCACAAACAATTGTTGATCCCCTTCCTGCTGTTCCTCCTTTTTCTCCACTTGGGTGCTGTTTTTTCCGATCAGGAACTCAGAATAGGGCCCGACAGAGAGCACTTAAGACCGGTTAAATACGCTGAATTAGAAATTGACGGTAGAATTCCTGAAAGAATCCCTGAAATATATGTCCTCCGCCCGGATATTACCACTTTAGGAGATATTGTCGGCACACTGGATATGGCCAGGCGTGATGACTCAGTAGAAGGTGTTATTGTTACATTGGGGCAGTTCAGAGGGGGATGGGCGAAGGCCAATGAAATCAGGAGCGCTCTGCAAAAAGTTTCCTGTGAGGGTAAGGAGGTCATTGTATATCTTGAAAAAGGCGGCAATCTTCAGTACTTCATTGCATCCGCTGCTGACCGGATAATAATGCCGCGTGTCGGCTCGCTTATGTTGTTGGGACTGCGTGGTGAAGTTGTGTTCCTTAAGGGTCTATTCGATAAAATCGGAATTGAACCGGACTTTGTTCAAATAGGAGCGTATAAAGGCGCCTCCGATCCCTTTACGGACAAGGAAGCCTCCGAAGACTTTGATCAATCGATGAACTCTCTTTTTGATTCTTTGTATGCCCAGCTTGTTGACACCATATCCCGGGGCAGGGGGCTGGAGGTCGACGATGTGAAAAATATAATTGATAAAGGGCCCTATACCGCCACGAGGGCGTTGGACAAGGGATTGATAGATGAAGTGGCTTTTTATGATCAAGTATTAAGACAGATAGAACAAAGAGAAGACGCCCCTTTTGAGTTGTTAACGGAATACGGGAAAGAAGAAGTGACATCCATACCTTTGGGAGAAGGTACTCAGCGTCTTTTGAAAATGCTGCTGGGTATGCGTGCGGACCTGGATTTCGACACGTCGCTGCCGGATGAAAACATAATAGCCGTGGTATATGCCATCGGTTCTGTTGTCATGCGGCGTCCCGAATCGTTGATGATTGATGAATCGGTGGTGGACGCCCGTTTACTGGTGAGCCTTTTTAAGAAGCTGAAATCCGAAGATAAAGTGAAAGCCATTGTTTTGCGAATAGAGAGCCCCGGCGGCGATGCGCAGGCCAGCGATATGATATGGCAGGCCATACGTCAGACTGATCGGGTCAAACCGGTCATAACCTCTATCTCCGATGTGGCGGGATCGGGTGGTTACTATATCGCATCCGGCGGACGTTATCTGATGGCGAGTCGGGGGTCTTTAACAGGCTCTATCGGTGTAGTGGGGGGGAAGTTTGTTATCAATAACTTGTTTGAAAAACTCGGGCTCGATGTCGAGGTTTATCAGCGGGGTGAACATGCCGGTCTCTTTTCGTCTGTAGATAAATTTTCGGAAAGTCAAAAAACCAGGTTTACTGAAATGCTGGAAGATACATATGATATTTTTTTAGAGAGGGTGGCCGATGCCCGCGGATTATCGTCCGAAGAACTGAATGCCGCCGCCGCAGGAAGGCCCTTTACCGGTGCGCAAGCTCTGGGGGTGGGGTTGATCGATGAGATCGGCGGCCTTCAGGATGCGATAGATCATGCGTTAAATATTGTGGATATCGACAGGAAAGATGCCGAAGTTCTTTCATTTCCAAAGTCACAAAGTCTATTAGATGCAATTTTCTGGGGACGCGACATAGGAGTTAATTATCCGCCGGCTTTGTTGAGACAGAGGGAACTCGAAGGGCTGCTGCCGCCTGCAGCACATGAGGGGATTCGGTACCTCAATGCGGTTTCTATGCTGCGTGATTATCAGCCGGCTGCGCTCATGCCGGCCGTGATAAGAATCAGGTAATCCGCTCCCGCCAAATCACAAGCGTTTTCTGGTTGATTCAGCGTGGGCGGGCAATCCTTCCGCTTCCGCCATGATGCAAATCTTTTCCGCATCTTTTCTCAAAGCTTCTTGAGTGTATCTTATCATGCTGTTGCTCTTCAAAAAATGATTTGCCGTCAGGCCGCCGGTAAAACGTGCTGTCGTGCCTGTCGGCAGGGTATGCGAGGGGCCTGCAATGTAATCTCCGACCGCCACCGGCGTGTAATGGCCTAAAAATATGGCTCCCGCATTGAAAATATCCCCAGCAATTTTTTCGGCATGATCACACATCACCACTAAATGCTCCGGCGCGAGGCGATTGCTGATGTCCACGCAATCTTTCATCTCTTGACACAGAATTATACAACCGAACTTTTTCAGGCATTCCAGAGTAAGACGGTGATTTCTTCGACTTTCAAGCTGTTTGTTGATTTCATATTCTGTGTTTTTGGCCAGATCAAGGGAATTGGTCACCAGTACCGCGCTGCCGTCCGTATGCTCCGCCTGAGCCAGCAATTCAGCCGCTGCAATATCCGGATTTGCTGTTTCATCGGCGATAATTAGAACCTCGCTCGGCCCGGCAACCATATCGATCCCAACTTGACCGAATACTAATTTTTTGGCGGTGGCTACGTAAATATTTCCCGGGCCCGCGATAAAATCCACCGGTTCGATTGTTTCGGTCCCCAAAGAGACTGCCGCAATGGCTTGAGGTCCAAAAACACGGTATATCTCATCCACTCCGGCAATACGGGCGGCTGCAAGACGATCGGCCGAGACCTGTCCGTCTTTTCCGGGTGGAGTTATCATTACCACCCGTTTAACGCCGGCGGAAACAGCCGGCACGACATTCATCAGAACGCTTGAAGCCAGTGATGCGGAGGCGCCTGGAACGCAGATTGCCGCGGAATTGACCGGAAGATAGCGCAGTGCCGTTTTTCTCCCCTCAGTATCGATAGGGACGGAGTTGGCATGAAGTATAGATTCCTGAAATGTTCTAATGCGGTCCGCAGATGTTTCCAGAGCCTCTATCAGTCGGGTAGAAAGGGATTCAAAAGCCGCATCGATTTTTTTTTCTTCAACGCGTATTTCTTCGGCGGTGAAGGAAACCTTGTCGAATTTTTCTGTATATTTAAGCAGCGCGGAGTCTCCGTTGCGGTAAACATCGCTAATAATCTCACGCACACTCTCGTTAATATTATCCTGAGCACCAAACGACAGCCCCTGGGCGGACTTTTTCTTCTCTTCAAAAGCCTTTAATAGCTTTGATGCATTTTTTTCGCTTAAATTGATGAGAGGGATGTTCATAGTTTTGAAATAAAACACTTATAGTGTTGTTTGTGAAGGGAGAGCCTGATAATTACTTCTCTTCGGAGTCCGGGTCTTCTTCAGATGGGGGAATATCTGAATTTTCCGTGCTGCTTTCATTGTCTGATTCGTCGCTGAGCTCAACATCAACATCTTCCATACCTTTTTTGAATTGTTTGATGCTCTGTCCCATTGAGCGCATGACTTCGGGCAATCTTTTGCCGAATATAAGCAAGGCGATGATTAAAATAATTATCCATTCGGATCCGCCGGGTAATCCTGGTATAAAAGCTATCATCATCATTTCTCCAAAAAAAAGAAGTCAATCTATTTTTGTATCCCCGTCTATAAAATATCTTACAAAACATACTTTACTTTTGCAACCAAATAAAGGAATATGATGTTATGATATTCACACTGAATACTTACCCGTTTTTTTCTATGAGACGTGCCCCGACAGATGTCCGCGGTGCACTGCATCGATCCGGGACATCCCCCCGGTCTTTATTGATTTGTTTGACCTGGATGCTAATTCAAGGTAACCTATAGTTAAGTCCTCAGTGAAACCCGTTGATTTGGGGTTCCTACCGCCGGAGTTTTCTTTTGTAACTGGAGAGCAGTTTGTATTTCATTCCAAGTGGG
>JAGYMJ010000097.1 GCA_018400625.1 Planctomycetota bacterium | reverse complement strand
GTTATTAGTCAATAAACTTCAGCGACGTGGATACAATTTGATTCTGACCGGGTCAAATGCCAGGCTCTTATCGCGGGAGTTGGGCACGGCTCTGACCGGCCGTTATATGCAATTTCAGTTGTTACCCCTGGGACTCGGTGAGTTTTTGCGCAGCCGTGAACTTGACACATCTGATGATCTTATGGGCTTGCCGCAGCACAGCGGTAAAATACTCAGGGCCTGCGGGACTTTTTTGAAAAATGGTGGTTTCCCGGAAGTTGCAATAGACGGGCTTCATGCCGGCGAGTACCTCGGCACGTTGATCGACGCCATATTGTATAAAGACATAACGATAAGACATAATATCCGCTCGCCGCGCCTGCTTACCGAACTCTGTTCTTACCTCTTGAGCAATTTTGCCAGGGAGTTTACTTACAATAGTCTGAAAAATGCTTTAGGCGCCAATAGCAGAACGACGATGGAAAATTATTTTTCCTATCTTCAGGACGCCTACCTGATTTTCAGCCTGGAGAGATACAGTTTTAAGATAAAAGAGACCATTCGCTCACCACGTAAGGTATATATTGTTGACAACGGATTGCTCTCAGCACGCGCCCGGCAGGCTACTGATGATTACGGACATCTGCTTGAAAATGCCGTTTTTCTCGAACTTGTACGGCAAGGCAATGTTCCCAATCAAAACCTTTTTTATTACCATACTAAAAACAATCTGGAAGTGGACTTCCTTTTATTAGAAGATCGAAAACCGCAAAAGCTCATCCAGGTCGCTTACGGGCTGGATTCTTCAATAACGGAAAAGCGTGAGATCAATGCGTTGATAAAAGCCTCGCAAGAACTGCGGATTAATGATGTACAGGTTGTCACATGGGCGGCCGAAGATGTTATTGAAATTGAAAAGGACAATTTAACAATCGAAATCTTACCTTTCTGGAAGTTCGCATAGATATTCGGTAAAATGATCATAAATATTCAGTGAAGTGCATAGTTTTAGTTTTACCGCGCCACCTCCCTGTGGGGATGCACACAAGGTACGGTGGTCTGAAAGGTGGGTTACTGAACACTTACTTTTGTGGAGACCAGATGTCTCCGGATAAATCCTCAGTGAACCACGTTGTTCCCCCACCGGGCCCTGTGCCGGTGGTGCTAAAACGACGCACTTCACTGAATACTTACGTCTCTGTTGCCCCCTTGCTCATGAAGGTGTCCAATCCGATTCAGTTGCTCTACAGGTTTGAAGGAGCTGGCTGCGGAAGTAAGTGGTAATAAGACGGGGATACCGCATCTGCTGCCCTCTCCTGTTTCAGGCAGCGCATGCAAAAGGCTCTGTCTTTTTTTACGCTGTATGAAACACGCTGATTCGAAAAATGCTATCGGAGGAGCCGCTTTTCGGGTGAGGAAATATTTGTGAAATCCACGCCGGCACTTCACCGCCCAGCCACCGACGGGCACATGCAAAGTTTCCTCCAGGTTTTGACAAGAATCTTAGTAATGTTTACAATACTTTTAATGACGGGTTCTGTTGACGAAAGTTCTCACTGAACCACATTGATTGGGGATTCCTACCGCAGGGCTTGTCCCGTTGGTAAAGTTTTTCACTGTCTATTTACGCTATTTTAATCCAGAGGAGAAAATAATGAAAGCAGCCATCAGTGCATTTGTGTTCATGTTTTTGATGTTCAGTCTGTCCGGCAGCGCCTATGCGGCCGAATATTTTGTCTCCATAGAAGGCAGCGATCAACACGACGGCAGGAGCTGGGATGCCGCTTTCGCCACCGTTCAGCAGGGTGTCAATGCGCTTGACGCCGGCGATGCGCTGACCATCGCCCCCGGCGAGTACCGTGAATCGGTCGAGCGGGAGGATCTCGGCAACGACGAAGAGCAGACGATTATCCGGGCACAAATCCCCGGTACCGTGTTGTTGCGGGGGGACGTTCCGGCGCCCGCATTCGAGCCGGTGGACGGCTACCGTTTCGTTTACAGAGCCGCTTTCGACCGAGAGGTCCAGGCGGTCAACGAACGCGATACGCTCCGGATACTGGAAAGTGTGCCGGACATCTCGGAACTTGAGTTCGCCCCGGGCGGGTTCCACTATGACCCACAGGAAGGCATGCTGTATATATCCACAACCGACCTGCAGCCGCCCGCAGAGCATGAATATACCCTCTCCGTGATTGAAGGGCGGGGCGGGATTTTTTTGAAAAACGCAAGGAATGTGGTGGTGGACGGCCTGGCCGCGACCGGTTTTCACAGCAGCACATCACTGCCACGAATGCGCGGCGGCAGTTCCTCCTCCGACGGTATTCCCCATGGTTTTTTCCTCTGGAGGAGCGAGAATTCGGTTGTTCGTAACTGCACGGCGTTTTTTAACGCCGGCGGCATCACGGTCCTCAGCGCCGGTCATAACACCATCGAAGACTGCACCGCTTTCGCCAATTATTCCCAGCACGGTGGATCGGCCGGCAATATCGTGGTAATGTCGGTCCATCACGATACGATCCGAAATTGTCATGCCTACAGGGGCGGTAATCACGGCATCCGCATGTACGGGGCCGGTGAGGACCCCGTCGCCCTGATCGAAGGC
>JAGYMJ010000096.1 GCA_018400625.1 Planctomycetota bacterium | reverse complement strand
GGTATGGAATCTGATCGTTCCAAGAACAAAAGCACCGTAGATGCTGAAAGTGTTGCTACGGATGAAATAGTGGACGCGCTGACAAAACAGGCGGTTTCCGGTGATATTTCCAAACGCTGCCATGCAATCACCGAACTTTGCGAATTAGAAGACATCTCCGATTCTCCGGTTCTGCGTAAGGCATTGCATGACGAAAATGAATCTCTACGTTCGAGAGCCGCCAGAGCACTTGATTTTACCCGCGATGCCGGCCTTGTCGCCAAGGTTTTATCGGAACATCCGGATGAGTTGGTCAGAAGGCGTGCCGTTGATGCCCTCACGGACAATCCCTCCGGACGCTCAAAGGGAACATCCGTGAAGGCCGGTATAACATTCTCTTCTGAACGGACCCAAGGTATGGAGTTGTTCAGTTGCTTCCTGAAAGCTCTGGATGATAACGATGAAGGGGTTATCCAATCGGCATGCTATGGGATTGGATATTTTGTGGGTTTTGACTGTCCCATACCGGTCAGGGAAACCGTCGAGAAACTGGAACACATTGCGTCGGATAAAAACTTGTCTTCCCTGACCAGGGATTGTGCGGCTGAGGTTATCGATGATATCAATGAAGCTGAACTTGGTGAACCACTCGTGAAAGCTGTTGATGCTATGCTTGCCGAAATTGCCACTTTAAGTGAAATAGTGCAAAGACTGAAGTGGGACCAGCAGCAGCAAACATACAGTTTTCAAACGAACGGCAAAGATGCTGTAATTGGGGAACTTATCGATGAATTGCAAATGGAGCCGCAATCCGCCCGGCAGCTTGCCCAAGCTGCAACAGAGAATTCCAACCTCTCTGAAGAACTTGCCGACAGCTATGCGGGAACCGTCTCGGAATGCATAATTACAGTTTTTAACGCTGTTGAAAAAGCCGCGGAAGCTCTTCTGAAACTGGGGGAGAATAAGTGGGGTGAGAAATTAGAAGAGTGGCAAATGTCACTCGCCGATTTTAATGTCGACATTCTTGATGCTGCTCCTGCGTTCAAGAAACATAGCAAAAGCGTTGCACGATACCTCAATCGTGCCATTTTGATGGGTCGTACTGCTGCAATGGGTATGTCTGATTCCTGGGATGCGGATAAAATTGAGGTTTTTTTGAACTCTGAGGATGATTGGATAACTATAGCCGCCTTGAATTCTCTTGATAGCAAAATGAGCCGGGAGCAAAAAAAACTTCTCCATTCACTGGTACAAAAACATAAAGCTGATCAGGATTTTGATGCGGTTCTGGGCGTGGCTTCGATCGGCCTCATAAAGGAAAATGATAAGGAAGCTTTAGATGTTCTCTTGTCGGTCATCGGAAGATGTAAGCCCCATTTGCGTAATGAGATGCTTTATAATTTGATAGATGCCGCTCAGGATGAATCCGTTTTGAAAAGGATTAAAAATCGCGCTGAGGCGGGGAAAAACGAAAATAGTTTAGCCCTCATATGCATAAAAATGGCTTTACTGGCGGGTAAAGGGGAAACTCATTTAATAGAAAATGACCCCGCGGAAGAAGGTTTAGAAAGTAAGGATATGGAATACCAGTACGCTTTTCATGCATTACATGCAATGGATAATCACTACGAGGCCGCAGAGACGCTTAAAACCGCCTTAAGAAACGGAGAACCATCGGAAAGAGTGCCGGCGGCCCATTATCTCGGAATAGCCAGAGTTGAGTCTGCCACTTCAATCTTTGCCAGTGTCAGCGATCAAGTGGGTTCCGAATGGCATCTAAGAGCACTTTGCGCGGGCCTTATGGTTCGAAAAGGCCACCGGCAGGGGATCGGCTGGTTCAACAAAAGCGCCGGGCAAGGCGGTGTATCCGTCAAAGGAATTATATCCTATAACCTCGCAAGAAGCATTTCTGACATCATACCCATGATGCTGAAATGCCATCAGGTTAACTTAGGACGCTTTGTTTGAAATATTTATTCGACCCTGATAGAAATGGTTTTCTTCTCTTCGTTGATACTGATCAGTTCACCCTGAGCACCCATTTGGATCATCTGGACAATCATATCAGGATCAATATCGCCAAGTTTTTTATTGGGAATAAGTTTCAAACCGGACTCCACCATTTTTAACGGAATACGCAAATCAATATAGGAACTATCATCTGTTCCCTCAATGACCGGATTATGATCGACTATCGTCACATGCAAACACCTGTTACTTTGTTCCATAATATCTTTCCTCTCATTTTCTTGAATATTGGATTGTGACTCCTGTGCTCTAGCAGGCTCAGGTTCTTCTGTCGGCGACACTTCAAAAGTTTCGAATCCATCTTTAGCCATATCACATAACCTCCTAATGATTAAACGCTGAAAATAGTCATTCAATTATATCATATTTATTTTCACAAGCAAACAAACAGCAAAAAAATCCGGACAATCTTCGCATGGATCGCTCACCAACATGGCTCCAAATCCGTCTATACGACTAAAAAAGGTTGGCTTATATTTTATTTTGAAGCTTTTCTCATCGCAAAAAAGCGTGATAGAAATAACCATCGACGGGCTATTCCCAGCAATGCTGCGGGCGAGTCATTTTAAGGGGTATGCTCTGTATTTTCAAAGGCACGATAATCCGAGATGAAAGCGGATTTCATGAGACTCGGCCCGCTTTATCAAGAATCCGGCGAACGGATACATATGCTGGCGAATCCTGGGGCAGCTCGAGAAGTGACCTGCCGCTCCAGTCAAACTCCTCAACTTTACTGTCCGAATCAATTTTACCGAGGTATTCTACATCCCCCTCCATTTTCTGCAGGCTTTCGACATTCTCCGCGGGGAAACGGTAGTTGGCCAGGGTATAAAGGTTTTTATATGAAAAATCTACCGTCTCGGCCATATTCATAATTCGTTCAACATTCCGAAGCGCCTTGGTGGAGGGATCAACTACGGCAAAAATATCGTCCGCACGGCTGATTATCCGCCGGTTTATATGTTCAAGTCCGGCGGGAGAATCAAAAATTGAATACTCGTAATTTGATGCCAGTTCACTGATAAGAGTTCTTAACGCATTGTTGGGGGCACAATAACATCCCCGTGTCCATTTGACGCCAAGCGTCAAAAGGTCAAATTCCGAAGATTCATAAAGACACGAAAACTGCATCAGATAATCTATTTTCTGCGATAGGGGCATAGAATCCACGGACTGATCCGTTTCGCCTTTCTGTATCCGGTACATGGCTTCAGATACGGTTATTACACCTTTTTCCTCTAAATTTACGCCCAGAAGACTTGACAAACACTGATCGGGGTCCGCATCAATAATAAGCGGTGTTTTATCGATAGATTTAACCGTCAATGCAGCAAATGTACTCTTCCCTGTGCCCCCCCTGCCGGTTACGATAAGTCTTTTCGTCATATCTTTTGTCCTCATGAAGTTTTTTTCAGTATAAAGGAAAGAGGCTTATCCTTCAAATACGTTCTGTTTTTCACTCGCAAAAGATATACTTGAAATATAATATGTTTTACAATAAGATCAGGTGGGATATCCTGGTATGTTGCAGAGAAGTATATGGCCGCATTTTTAAGGGTAAGTGCTCAGTGAACCACATGGTTCCCCCACCGTGCCCTGTGCCGGTGGTGATCAAGTGAGACGGGGTTCACTGAATATTTACCA
>JAGYMJ010000095.1 GCA_018400625.1 Planctomycetota bacterium | reverse complement strand
AAATCAATAAACCAGCTTTTAAACAGCGCCTGCGCCATCGCCTCCAGCGTTCCATTCATCCGCCGATTCAGTTCGATTTTGTCATCCAGTGAACCAAGAATGTGAGCAATGGCTTTTTGTTCGTCCTCGGTAAAGAATGGGACCTGATGCCTGCTGACATGACTCCACTTTGCCCGAGGCATCTTTGTGCCTTCAGATCCCTGCATGGAAAAATCAACAAACTCCTGTGAAGCCATCCAGTAATACAGGAAGCCTTGGTCTATTCCATTTGTTGAGCGTACAACCCAAATGTCGGTTGAACATACGCCATCGAAGGGTGCCCGAACGACTTTCCTGAAATACGGGCGCAGCTTTCCAAAGAGAATGTCTCCCTTTGAAAATTTAGATTTGGTGCTGGAAACGTCATTAGCTGAACCAAAACCATTTAAGTGCAGGGTGCCTTGTTCAATATGCTCAAGTCCAATGTACCTCGCACCATTGGCACCTTCAGGCTGAACTTTGTCGCGCACTTCAGTAGCGCATTCGCCAAAGGTGAAGGGTTTATTCTCCATAGCTCAGCACCTCCAATTTAAAAGTTTGAAGGGTGAATTGGGAAGGGTAAAAAATTTCACCCTTTACCCTTTGAAGTTTACCCTTCACTTCCCACCTCCCAATTTTCTAAGCATTTCCACAGTTCCCGACTCAAATCTGGAGAAGGCGAACCATTTTTTACCGAGATCTTTCAGCGAGGCACCAATATGGCAGATCTCCTTTTCGTCGATAATCAGAAAGCGGTCGTGGGCGTCTTTGAAGGTTTTAATCGTAATGGGCGAGTATTGCTCATTATGCTTCTTCAGATCCAATGCCAGTTGTTTGGAGATTGTCTGTGTGTGAATCGTTGCCGTAACTCCTTTTTTGCGCTTGCTCAGCAGAGTCAGCACCGAGTCATCGACATAATTATCAACAAGCGTCAGGCTTTTCTTTGCCTTGCGGATTAAATCGGCAACAAAGCTGTAGGCGTCATAGACCTGCCCATCATAGAAGATGCCTTGTTTGGGAGGTTCTCCCGCTTCCAGTGCCTGAAAAACCTTTTCGAAGTTTTTTTCTGTTTCCGATTCAAACGTTATTTGACGACGTTCCACTAAGTCGAGGCGGGCAAAGACACTTGCATTTTGTTGTAAAAACCGCCGCATCTCAACGAAAGCGTTGATAATCTGGATACTGACCTTAACCGCTGTGTCACTGCGTAAAACCGCAGAGAGCATGGATACACCCTGTTCGGTGAAGACATAGGGATTGCTGGTGGAATGCTTTAGTGACTCGAACCGGTCGCAATTTGCGACCAGTTCCTCTTTTTCCTGATCTGAAACTTGAAACCTAAACGCTTCAGGGAAACGGCTTATGTTTCTTTTGACCTGCTCATTGAGCCTTTTGCTTTCAACGCCGTACACAGAAGCCAAGTCACGATCCACCATCACCTGAACACCACGAACGGTGAAAATCATGCTCTGGATGTTTAATACAGGCACAATGCCCGAGCTGTTTTCAATTGATTTATTCTCCATAGCCCAGCACCTCCAGATTTTTTCGAATCACCGCATCCAGCTCGATGGATTCCCGCATCTGCTCATAAAGGGTGTCGGAAAGCTCAGCCATTTTTTCTTCAAAGGGAATCCCGTCATCCACAATGGCTTCGGCTCCGACATAGCGGCCGGGAGTCAGCACATAGTGATGTGACTTGATATCTTCCAAAGTAGCGGATTTGCAAAAACCGGGCTTGTCTTCATAGTTGCCGTCCTTTTTCTCTCCACGCCAAGCGTGGTAGGTGCGAGCTATTTCAGCAATTTCACTTTCCGGGCCATCAGATGAAAGCTCACGATGTGTCCGGTCAATCAGCGAACCCATTTTTCGTGCATCAATAAAGAGGGTCTCTCCCTGACGGTCACGAAAACCGCGTTTGGCATCGGCTTTCTTGGAGCGGGTGACCGATGACCGATGACTGATGACCGAATACTGATGACCGATTACCGATTACGCTTATCCTGTGTTGGTTCAATCCGTTACTTCCCAGCGCGTGGTGGCGTGAAAACCCTCCCCCTCCAGCCGCATGTCCACTTCCAGGTTTTTGACTCCCTGCAAAACCCCGAAGTCGCGGTCACCCGGTTCATAGGGGGGCTGCAAAGGTTTAGAAGGGCTGCCATAGAGCGAACTTTTCAGCTTGCGGCCGTCCCAATCCCATTCACCATCACCGGGATGAAGAGGCCTGTATCCCAAGAGGTCTGTATGCCTATCCTGCGCCTCTTGAACCGAATCCGCCGTCGTGAGCAGCAAGGGGGCCAGGGACCTGATGCCTGACAGCGCGGCGGCACGGCGCCGCGCGGCCGCCGAGGCGAAGAGCGCGGGCAATTGTTCCTCGCAGGCACCGGGATCCAGTCGCATGTGCGCGGTGCGCCCCTCGAAATCGCGCCGCCCAACGACATTCAACGGGATGTTCAGCGGCAGATTCTTGATGACAAGATAGCGATCCTGCACCTCGACTCCAAAGCGGGTGTGCAGCACATCCTCTATATTCCAGGTGAACAGCCATTTATCCTTGCCGGTCACCTTGCAGACCGATAGATCGAACCAGCGGTTATCGTCCCCGAGCATCCCCATCTTCGCGTTCCTCAGGAAATGGCGGACCGCATCGGGATCCTTCACGCCCACCAGCAGGGCGCAGGGACGCGTGAGCATGGATATCATCGCCCCGATCATCATCATGTCGTCATTGAAACCGGGTATAACACCCGCGATACCCGCCAGATCACCGCTGCCTGTCCCTATTATGGGGGCGGCGTCGGCGACAGCGAGATGGACATCGGGCCCCAGGTAGTCGAGCATCGCGCCGTCCAGCCCCATCATCTCCTCGAAAAACCCTTTCCGTAAATCCTTGCTATAATCAACCCACATTCTCTCGGGGAGGTTCAGCGAGATACTGGCGACGGGGGCCGGCTCGACTTCCGGGACAATCAGTTCTCCCTCCTGGTCTTCCGCCGCAGCAAGCTTTTGCTTCAAACCTTCGTACAAGGCACTGTCGATCAGCGGCAGGATGAATACGGAAAGCTCATAGCTTTGTTCGTCGGGTTCATTCAGACGGAGGGCAATTGGATCGAAATACTGCCGCCAGAACCTGTTGTAATCTTCCACATAATCAGCGTAGAGCCTTTTCTCGGAAGGGGTGACTTTAGTGACGGGGTTATCGAGCAGGCTCGCCATGTCACCGGGGTTTCCGTAGACGGGCGAAGAAGCCCTTTCGTTCTTTCCGAGCTGCGCATCCGAGGCCATCAGGGGCCGGTTGAGGTCAACATATCCCATCTCCATGAGTTTGTCCAGGGACGGGTCGCCTGAATAACCGTCGTACTTGTACAATAGTGCGCCGGCGGTGATCGACTCCAGTTCGAAACGCGCCTGCAGGCGGCGAAGCTGGCCGATCTTTACTTTAGGTCCCACCATGCGGCGAATAAAGGGATCCGAGAAATATACATACATTGAGGTTTGCTCCTCGATCGGTTGCTGCGAAAGCATATAGCGGAATTCTGCGCTTCTTCCCAGGCTGTTGCGGCCATCGTTGGAATGCAAATCCAGAACTTTCCTGATTTCGTCTTGATGGGTGCTGACAATGAGGAAATCTCCTTTGAGCGCCCAGAAGGCTTTCCCGCCCGAAATGGTCTGGTGGACGGCTCCCTCCCCAAGGTCTTCAATCCCCAGCATTTTGAGGGCCGGTTTCGCCAGGTCTGGACTCCTGAGACGGGCGACGACCGTGAATTCAGTACCGTCGATTACAAACAGATCCGGCATGGCCACGGCCAGTTCTTCGGCACTTCCGGTTTTCAGGAAGGTGCGCAACCAAGTCTCCGACACCCCCATTTTGCCGAGATAGCGCTTCAAAAGATTGCGCTCCAGGGAGCGTCCGGTGTAAGCCGATCCGGCGCGGAATATGAACTCCGAGCCGCCGTCCAAAAACTGGAGCATGCTTTGCGGCTTCGCAAAATAAGCCAGAAAGCGGTCCTTGGGGATCAGCTCGGCGATTTCGAGCCGTCCGCCTTCGCTCTCGCCCAGCATTCCGCCGTAGGGGTGGGACTCGACGGTGACGCCCTCGATTTCGGAAACCGGCAGCGTGCGAGCATCTTTTTTGGATTTGCGATTATCCGTCAGATTTTGAAGCTGGAGGGTCTCCCGAATGGCCGCCCGACCACCCAGCATACCAAAGACACTCGTGCGACGTCCCCGCCGTCCCCGCCGCCGGCCGGACGTGCGTATCCCGGGTATATCGTAGAGGTCATCCATCTGTTCCAGCCAGTAATGCAGCAAGGTGCTCTCATTGCGCTGAATGCCGGTGACCGGCAGATCCCGCAATACCCGCAGATTACTCCATTCCTCGAGCATCTTTCTGTCGCCGGTCTCCCGCTGCGCCGGGTCCCATTCGATATCGGCTCGGGTCCCCTGATCGCTGTTGCTGACAGTCAAAGTTACCGGTTCCGGCTCCGGCGAAATCCGGCGGGCGAAGATGCGATAAGTCACATTTATCGACCAGTTGTCCATACGCTCCGAGGCGGGTTTCACGCCGGGTTCCAGCTCCACATCGTATTTCTCGAAGAGCTGCTTATCGATCTCGCGTCTCTCGGTATCCCCGTTGCTCATCAAGACCCAGTGCTTGCCGTCGTCGACGGGCGGCGCGGTTTCAAATCCCATCACCACCGGCTCTTCGACCCTGGAACGTCTGTCGGCCGGATCGGTGAGCAGCCGGAGGCCCGGGATAAAGAAATGGCCTTCGCGTTCTTCGGCATTGAAACGGCGATATTTTTCCTCTCTATCCTTCAGTTCTGTCAAGGATTCGGGCGCTTTGCCGTCATGTTTTTGGGCATATTCCAGACAGGACCAATAGTATTTAAGGAGTGGAAGGCGGCCGCTGCCTTTTTTTTGCTCATCGATTTGGAACTGGTAGCGCTTGCCTTTCAGTCGCTCTTGCGCTTCCACGGTGGGAGTCAGGTAGATATCCGCTAGCCCTTGCGAAGGCGATTCCGCGATCTGCCATCGGCCGTCCGCCGGAAGATCAACCAGAGCGGAGAGTATGGTCAAGTCGGTTTTCTCATCGTGGTATTCACGGGTATTCCGCGTCTCCGTTGCAGCCATTGCGGACGAAAAAAGGAAAGAAATGGCCATTAAAGAAATAATTTTTTGCATGTCATATTCTCCATGTAAATAATCCGTGAACCCCGTTACCTCATCACCACCGTGCCCTGTGCCTGCCTGTGCGTCGCACGCAGACAGGC
>JAGYMJ010000094.1 GCA_018400625.1 Planctomycetota bacterium | reverse complement strand
TTTCCCCTTGTCTCGTTGCCGCTTGCGGCTCTGACCAAGGGGATCGTCCCGGCCTGCAAGCGTAGCAAAGAGAATATCTTTTCGCAATTCATCATGATCATTCATATCTTCATAGCCCAGACAAAGCCCCATAACTCTTTGCCGCAGCATTTGAAGAACGCTCAATTCGACTTTGCTCTGATCTCTGAAATCCGTGAAACATTCGGCAAATTTATCCGTTACCTGAAAAACATTGTCAGTCTCCCGAAGCAGCATCGCTCCGCCATCGGATGTTATCCTGCCACCGTCAAATTTAAGATCCACCATCCTCTTGCCAAGGCCTTGCAATTCAATCTTGTTTGTGGTACACTCTGGAATCATAAAGGCTCTCCTTTCCGTAAATGTATCTTGCTTCAAAACAACATTTAAACAGAAAGCGAGGGCCTTTTCAAGTGACCCTTTGTGAGATTTTCGGGTTAGAGACGTGTTTTTGGGGGTGAAATGAGGCTTCTAAGGATTTTGTAAGTATTTCGGTAGAGCTGTTTGAGAGAATACGGCGAATCGTCATTAAAACGTGAACCGAATTAAAGTGAGAGTATAGCGATAGGAACAGAACCTTTTTTTTCTGATGTTCAGTCTCAGTTAAAGGCAAGTATAAAGGGAGCGTCATCGCGCAAAGTGAAAAAATGGGAAGACGATAGGTTTATTCTTCGGAAGCTGCCGGAAGGAGCTTGCTATGATGTGGGCAGTGATGCGGGCGGGAAAGATATTTATCTAAAAGAAGAGGATAACACATTGGAATTTTTTGTTTTAGTGGATTAATATAATAATTAAGTTCTCCGGATCAGAGAAAAGTTGTTGTTTTCAGGGTAAGTAAGTTTCTTTGCTTAGCGGCCGCTTTTTAGGGTTAAAAACGTTCCTGCCACCGTTTGGGATTACGTTTGGCATGAAATACTGCCAGTACGTTTACACTTTCTTCAGTTTCCACAAAATACACCTCGTAAGGGAATCGACGAGTCAGGGCACGTCTTACCTTTGTATGGACACGTCTGTACTGTTGGGGAGAACGTCGAATTGACTGGAAAACGGCTTCTACACAAAGCAAAAACTCGTAACCCAACCCGTCAACGGAGTTTTCATACCATTCGAAAGCCTCCGTCATTTCCTTTTCTGCCTCGGGTCGGATAACGAGTTTTCTGTTCATCGCCGGCTCCGGATTCTTTTAAGAACCGTTTCTGCAGGTGCTGCTTCCGCAGGGTTCCGTTGATGTGCCTCCAGGCGTTTTTCAAGTTCGGCTTTCTTTTGTTCTGACAGCGGAACTTCATCCGGAGCTTCCGTTATCGTATCCCATATATCCTCCACAAGTTGTATACGTTCCGGGATACTTAACTTCATCACTTGCGATTTATTAAGCGTTTCCATGTGAAGCACCTCCTCGACATGCCGATAAGTTTTTCAATTTAGTGAGAAGTTTTTTGTTGAACAGATATTCTAACGGCAAGTTAGTATATCATAAATA
The DNA here is from genome assembly GCA_018400625.1 of Planctomycetota bacterium. Classification (GTDB taxonomy): domain Bacteria; phylum Planctomycetota; class Brocadiia; order SM23-32; family SM23-32; genus PUMZ01. The sequence continues at coordinate 3,611 of JAGYMJ010000094.1, read as the reverse complement.
ACCGAAAATTTCCAGCCCTCTGATAAAATCAACTTCACCGATCCAGAGTTCCCCAGAGCATGAGCCCGAAAAGGGGGCCAATGGAAATCGCAGCGGCGGCATAGACGGACCCGTATATTCTGGAATTTACCACACCGGACATCGTCGCACCGAAAAAAACACCAAAAACAGCCCAAAGACAAGGCGTCGGCACCGAAGACGGGATGGTTTGACAAGAATATACGGCAGCATAATCGTGAAAAACAGCGGAGAAGGCTGGGAACCTTATTCAGGGCATTCTTATACCTTCGGCGCTACTCGATTCGATCCCGGTCGATCGGTGTCCGGATTTGGTGCTCTTCCTCCAACCATTTATCCAGATCGATGAGTTTACAACGGCGGCAGCAGAAGGGGAAAAAGGGATTTTTGTCCATGCCCTTGTAAGTAACTTTCTTTTTGCACGCAGGGCACCTGGTTGTTAATGCTTCTTTGCGGTTATTGGGTTTCATTGCTTTGATCAGCACTGTTCCTGTTCGGATCATCTGAAATTTCTTCAGATTTCTCGCCTTTGTCCGGCAACTCTTTCGCCACAACCACTTGACTTGGACGCAACAGATCGCCTTCTATGAGAAAGCCCTTTTTAATTTCATTTATAACGGTATTGGGTTCGATTTCAGAGGTGGGCTGCTGGAAAACAGCATCGTGATAATCGGGATCAAAAGACATGCCTTCCGCTTCTATTGGCTGGATATGCAGATCATGTAAAATATCATAAAATTCTTTCTCGGTAAGCTTAAGCCCTTCATATATCGTTTCCGAAGCATCATATTTTTCAGCATTTTCCAGAGCTCTCGAAAGGCTGTCGGCAAGGGGAACGATCTTTCGGCCTAATTCCCTGAGAGATTCATATCTCGCCCGTTGGCGAACCTTTTCAATACGTTTTTGCAAATTCATGTTATCGGCTATAGAGCGACGCAGGCGTTGCAGATAATCTTCACTCTCTTCGGCAAGTTTTTTCAGATTTTCGTATTCGTCTTTACTTATGACGACCTGATCGTCGCCGCGACACTGGACATCTCCCACGGCCTCATCGATGTCTTGTCTATTATCGGAGTTTTCCGCCGCCTCATAACACTCCTTTTCTTCCTCAGAACCATTTTTATCCTGTTTTATCACTATTTCTGCCTCCTTGCAAAATCTCAAGTTCTCCACTGAAGGAGAAAAAACCGGTAAGACGTTTGCTTCTTCTATTCAGCTCCATTATGCCCACCGGCATGGGCAACATTTTTAACATACTCTTTGATACGGTTGAGAAAGCTTTCTCGCTCCTGGCTGACATTTGAGCCTTCGATTTCAGAGAGTTCTCGCAAGAGTTCTTTTTGTCTGCCGGTAAGTTTTCGTGGCACCTCAACATAGACTTTCACAAGCAAATCACCTTTTCGTCGCGAACGTAATGAAGGAAGCCCGAGCCCCCTCAATCTCAAAACATCTCCATTTTGAGTTCCCTTAGGTATGGTGGTCTCTATGGTTTGCGCATTAAGGGTAGGCACTTCAGTTTTTCCGCCCAATGCAACTAATGAATAGGGTAAGGGTAAATGACAGATCAGATCAGGACCATGCCGCTCGAAGATTTGATGCTCCTGCACAATTATATCGCAAAACAGGTCCCCTGTTCGCCCCGTTTCGGGATCGGGCTCGCCCTGGTTGGGCACTTTCAATCGGGTGCCTGATTCGACGCCTGCCGGGATGTCGATATGAACATCAGAGGCATGGTCCATTAAACCGCTGCCGTTACAGATAGTACAGGGCGATTTAATAATCGTACCCTTTCCCCCGCACCTTGGGCAAGTGCTTCGCATGGAAAAAAAGCCTTGTCTTCTCTCGACCTGTCCGTATCCGTTGCAGGCGGAACATGTTGCCGGTTCGGACCCGGGGGCCGCTCCGCTGCCGTCACATTCATCACATACAACTCTTTTCCGCAGAGTGACGGTCTTTTGGGCGCCGTTGGCGACATCTTCGAGGGTAACCTCGATGGGAACTCTTAAATTTCTCCCGCCCCCACCGGCAGCCCCACCCCGGCTCTGACCGAAGAAATCACCGAACATGCTCCCGTTGCCGAAGATATCACGAAAAGCATCAAATATATCTTCGGAAGACCTGAAATCCTGTCGGTTTATCCCGCGCAGCCCTTCTTCACCATAGCGGTCATACATACTGCGTTTTTCTTCATCCCCGAGCACCTCAAAAGCCTCTGAAGCCTTTTTAAACTTTTTTTCAGCTTCAGGGTCTTCGGGGTTTCTATCCGGATGATACTCAAAAGCCATCTTCTTATAGGCTTTTTTAATCTCCTTTGGAGACGCGTCCTGATCGACGCCAAGTATTGTATAGTAATCGCTTGCCATGGATTGCATTATTTGTCTATAAGCACAGAGGATTGTCCGTGCGGACAATCCTCTGTGAAAAAATATGTTGAGTTAAAAGTATTATTATCTTTTAAGAAAGATACACATAATTCACCAACAAAAAGCGTGAATTTATCTTACACTGCCTTCAACACCTTCTTTATCATCGTCTTCGATATCGGTGATCATTGTCTCGGTGCTGAGTAAAAGAGCCGCGATACTGGCAGCACTCTCGATGGCGATCCTCGTCACTTTTGTCGGATCGATGATACCGGCCTTAAACATATCGACATAGTCACCGGTATTGGCATCGAACCCTTCATCGGGTTTGAGGTTAAGCACCTCGGAAACGATGACGGCACCGTTATGACCTGTGTTTTCAGCAATGTTTCTCAGCGGTGCTTCAAGAGCTTTTTTAATTATATCGGCTCCCATTTTTTCATCTCCGCGCAATTTTTCCCGTTTTTTATCGACAGTATCCAGGCATTGCAGCAGAGCACATCCGCCACCGGCAACTATTCCTTCCGCCGCCGCCGCTCGGGTGGCATGGAGAGCGTCTTCAACCCTTGCTTTTTTCTCGGTCATTTCCGCTTCGGTTGCGGCGCCGACTTTGACGACGGCGACTCCACCGGTAAGGCGGGCCAGGCGCTCTTGCAGTTTTTCCCGATCATAATCGCTTGTCGATTCATCGATTTGACGCTGAATCTGCTTGATACGACCGTTAATATCTTTTTGGGCGCCTTTACCACCGATAATGGTGGTTTCATCGCTGCCGATCGTAATACGCTCGGCTTGTCCGAGGTCATCCAGTTGCACATTTTCAAGCTTGACGCCTAATTCTTCGCTCAGGAAACGCCCGCCGGTTAAAACCGCAAGATCGCTGAGTTGGGCTTTGCGCCGCTCACCGAAACCCGGAGCCTTAACGGCACAACATTGCAGGGTGCCTCGCAGTTTGTTCACAACAAGAGCGGCAAGGGCTTCGCCCTCAACATCCTCGGCGACAATAAGCAGCGGTTTCTGTCCCGTGGCCACCTTTTCAAGCAACGGTACAAGGTCCCGTATATTGCTGAGTTTCTTCTCATAGATAAGGATATAGGCGTCTTCAAGCTCCACTTCCATATTTTCTGAATCAGTGACAAAATACGGTGAGAGGTATCCTTTATCGAACTGCATACCTTCGACAAACTCGAGAGTCGTCTCCGTTGAGCGTCCTTCTTCTACTGTAATGAC
>JAGYMJ010000093.1 GCA_018400625.1 Planctomycetota bacterium | reverse complement strand
TGTATCGGAAAAGAGCAAGAGCCGGAGGAGCGGGCCGTGCGGATGAACGGCGGAGGTTGTAATTTTTAGACACGTAGTGCTTAATCATCATCCCACCGGCACAGGGCACGGTGGGGATGCTACGTGGTTCACTGAGTACTTACGTATGCTCTCAGTATAACGTATCACTATCTATTGTGTCAACAACGGTCTGTCCGCCCTACATCGCGGTAGCGAGCTGGAAGATGGGCAGATAGACGGCCAGGACCACCACGGCCACCACCAGACCCAGCAGGGACAGCAAAACGGGCTCCAGCAGCGACATCACCGAGTCGATGCTCACGGCCGCTTCCCTTGTGAAATGGTGCGATACGCGTTCAAGCATCGCGCCGAGGCTGCCGGTGGTTTCCCCGGCGGCCGTCATTCGCACGAGCATCTGAGGGAAGTAGGGACGCCCTTTCATCTCCTCGGCAAGCGTCGAGCCGCGCACTATATTATTTTTTATTTCCTCCAGATGGGTGCGGAAAACGTAATTGCCGCTCACCTGACCGGTCAGCTCCAGCGATTCCACCACGGCGATGCCGCCGTCCAGCAGCAGGCCAAGCGTTCGTGACAGGCGCGCTACGACTATTTTCTGGGCCATGGGCCCTATGACCGGCAGCCGCAGGATGAGTTTATCGAAGAAACGTTTTCCGGTCTCCGTTTTTTTAAACAAAACCGTCCCCACGCCCGCCAGCAGCAGCGCCGGCAGTATATACAGGATGTTATCGGCCAGGGCGCTGCTGAACCCCATGACGAGCTCTGTCAGCATGGGGAGCTCGGCGTCGAAATCGGCGAATATATCCTCGAACCGCGGCAGGATAAAGACGAACAGCACGGAGATGGCGAGCATGAAGAAACCGGCGATGAACATGGGGTAGCGCGTGCCGGTTTTTATCTTCCGGCGCAGTTCGACCTGCGTGTCGAGGTAATCGGCCAGTTCGTCCAGGATATTCGCCATGTTCCCGCTTTCTTCGCCCGCATGCGCCATAGCTATCATGAGTTTGGAGAACACTTTCGGATGCTTTTCCATCGCGCTCGACAGCGCGGAGCCCTCGCGTATGTCGGTGGACACCTCCGTGAGCACCCGGCGCAGCTGCGGCTTATCGGCCTGCGCGGCGACGTCCGATAATGTATCTATAATCGGCAGCCCGCCGCCGAGCATCGTGGCGAGCATTCGGAAGACAACCGCCATATCGTCCAGTTTAATTTTTTTTGCGAAGACAGCGGAAGACGACATACTTTTACTTTTATCGGGCCCTTCCCCCTCTTCATCAAGTTTTTCAAGAGATATTGGGACGAAACCCCGCTCGCGCAGTTGTGCCAGCAACGCGGTCCGCGAAGCCCCCTCGAGCCGTTCGCGCACGGTTTGACCCTGCTCATTCTTGTATGCTGCTGCAAATCTTGGCATGAAAACTCCTATCTACTGATTTCTCATTTTGAGTTTGTTTTCCAATTGGAGGACTTCTTTTTCGATAGCCGGATCGGACGTTTTTTGTCGAACTGCCTCGAGAAGGTCACCGATCTCATGGATACCTTCCTTCCGTTCCCGCCTCTGAAGCTCCTCGATAAGTTGTTCGATTCCCTCCCATAACCCCGCATTGGCATAGTATCCGGCAAGCATTCCCACCCTTGCAGAGTTTGCCAAATCGTCGACCTCAAAAACCTGGAAGCCCAACAGATTCAGGGTTGCCGCTCTGTCCACCCGCCACAGATAAGGGTACCATCGATGATCATCCGGATGATTTTCCAGATAGTTGGTCAGGAGCTTTTCAGCCTCAGCGTCATGACCATCGGCAAGATAGGAACACCCGAGGTAGGCTTCCACATTAATCAAGCCGGGAACGGCATCCTGAACATATTCGAGGTGTTCAATAGCCCGGCCATGCAGGCCGCAGGCTGTAAGTACCCGGCCCGCCCTGAGTCGGAAACGCAAGATTTCATGCGGCATGATCTGCCTTGATGAAGATTTTTGCAAAACCTTCTCCAAATGATCCGCCGTTTCAATAAAACTCTCTCTCTCTTCTTCGTGAAGACCTTTACTGCGCATTTCGTTCAAACCCCTCAGTATCACATGGGCTTCCCTCAACCGATAGACGTCGGCATAGCCTTTAACGGCAAATTCATGCCAGTAAAAAATCAGCAGGCAGGTAAGGAGGATCTGAAAGGCGACGAAAAATTTCCTTTTCTTCCGGCCGGTATCAGGGTTTTGGGGGCCGCAACTCTCGACGGTTTGGTTGGCGTCGCTTCGCTCAGAGGATACACTTTCTGTGATACCGTCGTCAAAATGGGATTTTTTCGGCCAGTAAGCCACCGAAGCCAACAGTCCGACAAGGCTCCAGAACGGCAGCGCAAAATCAATGCTTATCACACTTATACCAAAAGATGTCTGAGTAATAAAAGCAAGCAACGCGCACCAGAATGCAAAGCCCACGGGTTGGAAATCAGAGGGGGAAGCACGTAAAGCAGGGTAGCTGATGACCAGAGGCACGGCAAGCACTAAAAAATACAGGGCGAGTCCTATCAACCCCAATTCCGAACTCACACGCAAGAATTCGTTGTGGGGATGGTTGGGAATAACCGCTTTTGTATATCGCGTTACCCGCCCAAGGGGCGGTTCAAATTCATAGTAACGGGAGAGGTATCCGCTCGGCCCTGATCCTTGCAAGGGCCGATCAATAGTCATCTCGGTAGCGGCAATCCACATGATGCCGCGGGCCTGTAAAGTGCTTTCCCGGCCATATAAATTATTGATTATTCGTTGGCGGGTTGGGGTATGACACACCGTAAATAAAGCGGAGGCAATAATCAATACCATTATCCCCCCGACGATTGTTGCACGACGACTAAACGGGAACAGGCAGATAAAATAGGCTAATGAAGCCACGATAACCGCTATATAGCCGGCCAATGAGCTTGCCGCATAAATTATAAAACTAGCGACAATTAATGTTGCCAGACAAAAGACCCAGGAAAAGATTTTAGACATACGCCCTCGACCACCCTCAGCCCCCGGAAAGGTACTGCGAATCGCAAACCCTATCGACAGCAGTACGGCCAGCAATACTATAGATACCGCGGTGTTAGGATTGCCGGACATGTAGGGATGGGACAGAAATATGCTGATGACTCTTCTCAACGGCAGTTCATGGCGCTGGGGCATATACTGCCTCAGAATAACCACAGTCTGCAGCAAAGCGGCGAGGAATATGGCTCCCGAAAAGAACTTGCCGGTTGTAAGCCAGCGTTTCCTGTTGGTTAACAGCAGGCAGGCACAAAATGCAAGAGCAAAATATACAGCTTCCCTTGAAACATAATGATAGGCCCCATATGGCCATACCGCCCAGCTCATTGAAACCATATTCCATAGGAAATAAAGCAGAAGGAGAGACGGGAAAAAACATTTCGATAGCTGACCGTCAAGCCCGCCACTCACCCAGGGCCTGGATACGGGGATGCGCCATAATAAAAGAATCAGCATGAGTACGACAAATGTCTGGGCTGCAAAGAACTTGGGGTAGCTTAAAATAAAGGGACGCAGAAGGGTGGGGATATAGCTCCCGCTCAAAAGTGTAAAGCCAATAATGCAGCACAAAAAGGCGGCAAAACCTGTGCGATCAAAATCTGCAAATATTCTTTTAAAAAAATGACGGACTGTTTCTGTCATAAAAAACTCATAACCTGAAAAAAAAAGATATATGGACTTACAGCAGTTTTATCGTAAATATTCAGTGAAACACGTTACCGCCGGAACAACGTGGTTCACTGAATACTTACAAGAACTTACTGAGGCCCTGGCCGAAAACCCGGCTCGTAGTGGACGCTTTCAAGCGTCCGCGGG
>JAGYMJ010000092.1 GCA_018400625.1 Planctomycetota bacterium | reverse complement strand
CCCTTCTGGTCCCGTGCCGCACAGTCGACCAAACGGTCGGCCCAGTCATCGGCCAGGTTGCTGTTGAGCCTGTCGGCGGCTATCCGGGTGGCAATGCGGCGGAGGTTTTCGATCAGCGCCAGGCGCAGCATGATGGGAATGGCCCACAATTCACCCAGTTTCAGTGAGGAGACACCCTGGTAAGCGGCGACAAACCGGCTGAGATTCTCGGGGTCAGCCCGGCCGTCACCATGGGAGATTATTTCCAGTGCGATGTCATAGACCCGCGGAAGGCCGGCCGAGGGACCATCCTGCAGGCGGGGCAGTTCACGGCTGTAACCCTTTGGCAGGTGCCGCCGGGCTGTTCGAATCTGCTCTTCGATCAGGTAGAAGTTATCGAGCAGCCATTCCCCGGCCGGGGTAATCAGGCGATCGCTCTTGACCGACTCGGTCAGCAGATTCCGGACGTCCAACAGAACCGCTTCATTCTCAGCCAGCCGCCCCAGCATCTGGTCGGGAGAGCGTCCCGTTCTCAATCGATGCGAACCGGCCAGACTCCTTCCGTATAGCTCCATCTGATCAGCACTGAACAGCTCCGCCCTGAGCGGCTGCTCACCGTCGGATAGCTTGCTTACCACACGCTGTTCCCGGATGTATGTCCTCAGGCGGAACAGTGATTTAAAAATATTTTTAAGGGATACGTTCAAGGTGCAGGCTCCAAAAAGAAATCCGCGTTCTTCAATGAAGAGAAACGGGGACATGTGTTCTTCACCAGGCTTCCACCATCCTCCAGGGGTCTAATGAAAGGGTCGTCTTTGTCCGCTTTATCCTCAGACCGGTACTATCGCATGATATCCAATAAATCACACCTGTTTATCAAAACACTGCGCGAAATGCCCGCGGATTGCGGCGGTAAATACAGGAAGACGAACGTGGTTTTCTCTCGTGCACCATCTTGTTTTAACCGGGATCGTTGTCTCAAATTAAGCGTTACCATTTTTCACCGGGGCTGTGACATTTTAGCACACTAATCCCTGACCATTGAGCCGCACAGGCGTAGTTTTTGAGCATATGCTTCATATTCAATAAGTTTCGAGTGCGGCAGAGAGTTGGATAGAAACGTTATTATTGAAGTACAAAGGATGGAGACTCAATCAAATATTCATAAAACATATTCTTGACTTTCCCTGTTATGAGCTGTCTACTTGACACTGAAGCTTACGCGAGGGGACAAACTTTTATTAAACTCTTTTGCCAAAGGCAGCCCAACCCGGATGACATGATGATGTCCCATTTCTGAAAAAGTGGGTTTTTGTGTTTTAATCACCTCCATCTAACTGGTGACCTCATGAAAGATGATTATACGACAAAGAAGCAGATTATAGATGGGATGACGGAATTGCACCTGCAAAACGCCGCGTTGAAAGAATCAGAAAGTGCAGATAAATACCGGGTCCTGGTGGAAAACATCAAGGATGTCATTTATGAATTGGACAGTCAGGGCGTGGTCCTTTATATCAGTCCGGCAGTCCGGGATATGCTGGGTTTTGACTCGGCTGAAATCATCGGGAAGAACCTCACCGCGCTTGCGCATGAAGATGACCTGAGTCGTCTGGAGGAATGGTTTTCTGAACTCCGCGAAGGTCGAGAATCTCCATCCGAGTATAGAGTCAGGGACAAATCCGGTCAGTTAAGATGGGCGCAGACAAGAGTCAGACCTGTCATGGAAGACGGCCAGTTTAGGGGCGCCCGCGGAATACTCATAGACGTTACGGAACAGAAGCATGCGGAGGAGAGGCTACGCAAATCCGAAGAGAAATACCGAAGTGTATTTCAAAACTCCATTATGGGGATTTCCCAGACGCTCCGTGATGGGCGTCTTATCGCTGTTAACAGCGCCTATGCAAAAATGTACGGCTATGCAAACGCAGAAGAAATGATGACCGAGGTACCCAGCGCGTGGCAGCTTTATGCGAACCCGGAGGAGCGGGAAGACGTGCTGCGCATTCTCACGGAAAAGGGCGTCATGGAGCCAAGGGAGATCAATGTCATCCGGCGCGATGGAACACAATTCACCGTTCTGGCGGGAACTCGGGAGATCAGAGATTCCGAAGGAAACCCGTTATATTATCAGGTAGAGCAGATAGACATCACCGAGCGCAAGCAGGCGGAGGACGCGTTGCGGAAGAGTGAACATAAGTATCATTTGATAGTGGATAATATGGCAGACGTCATAACGGTTATGGACATGAATCTGCGTTTTACGTATGTCAGCCCTTCCATCATGCGTATGCGGGGATACACGCCTGAAGAGGCCATGGCTCAGCCCCTTGAACAGGTGATGACGCCTGAATCACTGCAGATCATTGTCAAGGCTCTTGAAGAAGAGCTGGCATTGGAAGCCGGCGGCACGGCGGACCCCGACAGAATCCGCATCGTGGAGTTGAAAGAATACAGAAAGGACGGTTCCACCGTTTGGAGCGAGGACCACCTGTCATTTATGCGGGATGCGGCAAAGAAAGCCGTGAGCATAATCTCGGTATCCCACGACATCACCGAGCGGAAGGAGGCTGAGCATAAGGTCAAGAAACAAACCGACGCCATGGAAGCAGCTATCGATGGCATAGCCATCCTCAATAAGGATCAGGAATACACCTACTTGAACCACGCTCATGTCAGGATTTATGGTTATGAAAATGTTATGGAACTCATCGGGAAATCATGGAGAACTCTCTATGATGCAGACGAAATAAA
>JAGYMJ010000091.1 GCA_018400625.1 Planctomycetota bacterium | reverse complement strand
TCCACCGGGACAAGCCCGGCGGTAGGAATCCAAAATCAACGTGGTTCACTGTGGACTTACTTGAATTGAATCCTTAAGTTATTATTAGCAAGGACCGTGCCAAAAAGAATTATCGGCGAAACAAAAATGCGCTAACTGCTTCATATCAATGCTTTATATCTAATAGATTTCCCCGTCTTATGATTGTCCAAGTTTATTCCAGAACGCAAACATATCATTTTCTGACGTACAGGTCTCAAATATTGACATGTCAGGGGGGTTGGGATTACAATAAACGGGAACAGTTATTCAATTTTTCAGATAAAGAGGATCGTTTATGCCGGGTAGAGACACAGGTGTTTTCACTTATAACGGGCTTGACGGTGCATGTGCAGCGGCTGCTGTTTTGTTGAAGTATCCCGACGCGCGGCTCACTATAACCAGCGCAAAAAAAGTAGGGAAAAGCCTTGAAGAAGCATTCAAGAAGCATGCAGGGGCTTTATCGAGCATATATGTCTGTGGCGTCGGCTTTCGGGGAAACGTGAAAGAAGCCATCCAATGGGCCGGCAGGCTCCGTGACCGTGGCGTGGAAATCACGTGGTTCTGCGGCAGAGGCTATCTTGACACATACAAGGACAGACTCAGCGAAGTTTGCCGTCCGGTATTTCTCTCTCAAGAAACGAACACCGCGGCAATCTGTAAAAAATTAGGTTTAACACGCCGTAAAATAGCCGGAAAACTGTGTGAACTGGCCCGTATGGACCCGAATCTGAGCACAAGCGGCTCGGCTGCGAATCCGACGAAAAAACAGCAGTTTTGGATTGATCTGACGGAAGCGGCCATTAGCCAGTACTTCAAGTATCAGGATCAGCAGAAATACAAAAACGCCATCAGAGCGCTCTCAAAAGATGCCGTTGGGGAAGAAGAGCACAGACTGGTCGAAACATATCGCCGCCACGGCGGTGAACATTCACTCCGCGGCAACTCTCTGGAAATGAGTCGACTGCGCGAGAAAATCAAACGGGTTGCAAAGGCGGACGAACACGTAATAGTGACCGGCCAATCGGGCGTGGGCAAGGAATACGTCGCCCGGCTCATCCATGAAGCGAGCAGCCGATCGATGGGCCCCATAGTGACCGTGAACTGTGCCACGTTTGAGAGCAACGAATCGCTCGCCAATTCAGTGCTTTTCGGCCATGTCAGGGGGGCATTCACCGGCGCCGTCCAGGAGCGAAAGGGGGCTTTTATTGCTGCCGACGGCGGGGTTTTATTTTTAGACGAATTAGGTGATATGCCGCCCAGCGTACAGGGGAAATTTCTGCGGGTCATAGAAGACGGCTGGGTGACGCCCGTCGGGCTTGATATGCCCGTCAAACAGGCTGACGTGAGGGTGGTTGCCGCTACCAACCGTAATCTGCCCCGCATGGTGAAGAAGGGTGAATTCAGAGAGGACCTTTTCCATCGGCTGGACATATTGCGTCTGAGGGTGCCCGCATTGAAGGATCATCCGGAAGATATCGGCTACATCGCCGAACATCTTCTGCGGGTCTTGGGAAGTTTAGCTCCCAATGAAAGCCTTTCAGAGAAGCAAAAGGCGGCCTTGGAAGCCTATGACTGGCCCGGTAATGTGCGCCAGCTCCGGAAAATACTTAAACGTTCAATGTTACTCGGTGCGTCTTTTGAGGAAGTCATAACAGAAGAGAGGGATTTCCTCCGGCCGGCCCATGAAAACGACAACCTTCTGCCGACCGGGGTCGGTGACATCAAAGACATTCGTGAAATTCAGCAAAAATATGCGAAGGCGGCCTATTGCATCAACGGAAACCGTATGGCCGACACCGCCCGGAGGCTGCACATATCGGCCAATACGCTAAAAAAATATTTAAGATAGTCCCCCGATCCCAGCGCTCCGCGTGCGAATTGGCAATCTGTGTGGGGGATATTTATCGGCAGGTGCAGGATAGCCGGGCGCTGGGCGCGGTTGGAAAGCCTGAGATCTGCCTAACGCGAGTCCGCTCCCCGTGGTTTGGTGGATGATGATCACAGCCGCCGTCTCCCCGCTGCCGGCAGGGGGGCAGTATCTACCAGGGGCATCCTTTACGGATATGTTTTTCCACTTGCAGAGCCTGCGAAGAGATGTTATTATATATGTGTGAAATTAACGATTACAAACCACAAAGAACGTTCAGAAAAGGACCGCGCCCATTGCAAAGCGTGCACTCCGAGTCAGCGGCTGGACGCTGTTGAGCGGCTCCGCTTAGAATCGGGAAAGTTTATTTATGAATACCCAACCAGACTTCGAAGAACTGTTCAGGTTACTCGAAAAGCGCGGCGTTGAGTATATGATAGTTGGCGGCTACGCCGTCGCGTATCATGGTTTCCCTCGCTTCACTCAGGACATTGATCTGTTTTTCCAACCAACTAATGACATTGATCAAGAATAAAAAGTCCACATCCCGTCCTAAAGATAAAATTGATGTG
>JAGYMJ010000090.1 GCA_018400625.1 Planctomycetota bacterium | reverse complement strand
GCTCCATTGGGTTGTAATATTCGACCTTCGTATGTCTTTTAAAATAGTCCTATAAAAGATATTTTTTGTAGAAAATGTTTTTGTGCCGGATTATTTAATGGTTTTCCTGCAATGCTGTTTTATATAACCGTCTGCAATTGTCTCAGGTCGGTGATAATTAAATCAGGGGAAATTTCTCGGCATCCGGAATCGTCTTTCCTTAGTCTGAGAGACCGTTTATCACCGGCGAAAAGTGCGGTTTTAAAACCTGAATCATGCGCGGTGAAAATATCATTCAACATATCATTGCCCACATAAAGGGTGTATTCGGAGGGGATGCCGTAAAAGTTTTCAAGAGAGTATGCCGCCTCCTCGTGCAGTTTGATGCTCGGTTTACCATGCTGATTTTGCCATGACCAGACACAGAGCCGCTCATCAAAGCCGAATTGGCTTAGGGACTGATTGAAAAGGGCGTCGAAAAGCAGCGGCGTGAATGATTGGGCATTGGAAACTATACCGAGCGCTTTGTTGTGCCGGGATAAATAATAAAGCGCTTCTTTTGCTCCCGGCATGGGCCAGACCGGGTTGGTGCGGCACTCATACTCGACGGCAACCTGCTGAATTATATTTTTCATGTCCAACTCTGATGCACAGGGATTTGAGATGCAGTGCTCGGTTTGGAGTTTATTGATCACTTTATACCAGATACCAAGGATGTTGACTTCGGGGTATTCAATACCTTCTTTACGCTTTTTATTGTGACTTTCAGCGATATATTGAAGAAAAAGGTCTAATCCGATTTCGGCGTTTTTATCCATTATCTCGAAACCATTATTCACCAAAGCTTTCATTAAGGCGTCGGGCTTTTTTGTATCTTCGGCTGTTCCTATATCCCCTGACCCGGAGACAAACAAGGTTCCATAGACATCAAAAAGCACGGCTCTCATATTTTTCAGGGGCTTTAGCCGTGGCTGAAGATTGGTAGGGATGGGCATGAGCGGCTCGGATAAGGCCCGTATTTTACTGATTAAGATATCGTCGATTTTTGTCGTCATAATGTCCTTGACCCGTTAGATATCAGAGAAAGTTATTCATGGGTTTCCTTTTTCAGTAATTCGATAATTCTGTCGTCATTTGCGAGGTCTAAAGGAGTTTTACCGTTTCGGTCAGTAATATTTACACTTGCGCCCGCAACAAGAAGCGTTTTAGCTGTGTCAAAGTTATTGCGATAAGCGGCTGTATGAAGCGGAGTTCTTCCTTGATTGTTTTTGAGGTTCAGGTCGGCCCCGAGTTCAAGAAGCACGGCTGCGGCCAGTTCGCTGCTGCGCGCCGCATAATGTAGTGGTGTGGCGCCCCCTGAATCTTTTGTGTTGACATCAAAACCGGATTCAACAAGATTTTCAATGGCGTTTATACTCATATCTTCTACAGCCAAATGCAGTACAGTGCGGTTTCTGCCCAGTTCTACTCCATGTTTTGTAAATATATCGATCAATAAATAATTTCTATTATTTCTTGCTATACTTAAGGGTGTTTTTTTCTCTGAGTTGCGGATATTTGACTGTGCGCCGGCTTCCAGAAGCAATTGCGCCACTTCTTGTTGTCCTTGAGCGGCCGCCAGGTGCAGCGGAGTGTCACCATTACGATTTTGAACATTAGGCTCGGCCCCATGTTTTATCAGCAGTTCAGTGGCTCCTGCGTCTGATGTTGCCATATGCAAAGGGGTATTGTTATTTCTGTCTCGATCATTCATATCACTGAAATCGTTTTGCATGAACAGATATTCAAGGGCGTCCTTTCCCCGGTTGGCGGCAATATGCAGGGGCCCCTCCTCTTCATAGGTTCGGGCGCCATGGAGCATCAGTATCCATGCTATATCCTTATCTCCTATGATGATGGCCATATCCAGGGGACGTTCTCCCATCGGGTTTGCAATGTTGATGCCGGCGTTATTTTCAACGAGCATTTCTACCATGTCCGCGCATCTTTTTTCAATGGCCCAATGAAGAGCGGTTTTGCCGTCACCATCCAGCATGTCAGGTTCTATACCTTTATCCAGGAGCATATTTGCGGCTTTCCTTTGTTCGTTGTAAACCGCAAGATGCAGAGCGTTTTTACCCGTTTGATCCCTTATACTTAAATCGGCACCTTTTCCAATGAGGATATCCATAGCTTCGATGCTGCCTTGCCAGGCAGCCAAATGCAGTGGGGTTCTACCATTTTCATTTTTAGAATTAACTTGTCCGGGTCTGAGAGTAAGAATAATATTTAAGTTCCGCAACTGGTTGTGTCCGGCAGCATGATGTACACCTTCAGGGGCCCATATAATCCTTGCAAAATAAGCTCCAACAATGAAGACGATTAATCCAATACCCACCGCCATAGCTATTTTAAAATGCTTTTGTTCCATGTTTTTTTTCTTTATTATGAAGTTTTCTTGTATCCGTAAGTATTCATATTATTTTAATATTCAACCAGAGTCTTTAATCACGTTATTATGCCATAGTTCCAGAATAAGCAACGACCAAAGTTTATAAGCATGATTATCAATTCCATTCATATGTTCTTTTACGAGCAGATCAATTTTTTCGGGCAGAAGATAATTTCTTACACCGGCTGACGGCGACAGTAAAAGATCGTGGACCATCGGGGATAACTCATTACGGAACCATTTATCAATAGGAACCCCAAATCCCTTTTTTTTTCTTTTGATTATTGATTTCGGCAATTTTGATTTGAAGGCATTTTTAAGTATTTGTTTTCCTCTGATATGGCGAAAGTTGAGTTTATATTTGAGGGGAATAGAGGCTGCAGCTTCAACAACTTTATGGTCAAGAAAAGGTGAGCGGGTTTCCAGGCCATGCGCCATCGACGCCCGATCCACTTTTGTAAGCAAATCACAAGGCAAATAGGAAAGCTGATCCACTTTTGTAGTACAGTCCACTATATTCGAGCCACTCACATTGCAGTAGCAGTTATTAAGGAAATTTTGGGGGTTATAGCCCCGGAGGAGTTCAAAATAGTCAGGGTGCATCAGTTCTTTCAATTCCCGGGGCGAGAATATCCCTATCCATTGCAAATAACGCGTCCGTGGCTGAAGTTGCAGGGCCGTCAGAAATCTTTTCAGTTTTCTCATGGGGGTGCGTGCATCAGGAGATACCGGAATATATTTCCAAAGATCAGGCAAGGCTATTTTCTGCAGCCAGTTTGGCAGATTATCCCATTTTTCTGCAAGCAGCATTGCTGCATAGCGTTGATACCCGGCAAACATCTCGTCCCCGCCGTCCCCTGTCAATACGACTTTGACATCTTGAGCGGCAAAATGGCTCAGGTAGAAAGTGGGGATAATGGATGAATCCCCGAAAGGTTCGTCAAGATGACGGGCCAATTTCGGCAAGATTGATAAAGCGTTCGGTTTTACGTAAGAGGTTTTGTGTTCTGTTTGGAAGTATTCGGCGACTTCATCAGCATACATGGCCTCATTAAAGCGGGGGTCGTCAAAACCGATTGTAAACGTTTTAACGGGATTTTCGCTCATTTCCTGCATTATTGCCACGGTTATTGAACTATCCAGTCCACCGCTCAGGAAAGCGCCCAGGGGGGCGTCGCTTATCATTCTTATCTTGGTTGCTTCTCTTAAAACATTATGCAGGTCTTCGGTAGCATTGATCCTGGAAATATTTTCGTCGCATTCAGTGGGCAGACGCCAGTATTTAGAGGTTTTTATGCAGTTTTTTTTGGGTAGATACGAAAGAGTATTGGCGGGGGGGAGTTTTGAGCAATTTTGAAAAATGCAACAGGGATGCGGGACATATTGATAGGTTAAATATGATGATATAGCGATGGGAGAGATGGTTTTATCAATTTCGGGAATGACCATCAGAGCTTTAAGTTCGCTGGCAAATGCAAAAAAGTGACGCTGTGTTTCATGAAGGTAATAAAGCGGTTTCTGTCCCATCCTGTCCCTTGCGAGTATTAGCCTGTTGCTTTCTGCGTCCCAGATTCCAAGGGCAAACATGCCCCTGAGATCATTGACAAACTCTAATCCTTGTTCTTCATAAAGGTGCACCAAACATTCAGTATCGCCGGTAGAGTTTAAGACGTGATTATTTGAATTGACGAGACGATTCCGAAGGGATTGATAATTGTAGATTTCTCCGTTGAATACCGTCCAGATTTTTTTGTTCTCGTTGCATAAAGGCTGGTGAGCATCATCTGGTGATATCACAGCCAGGCGTCGGTGCCCCAGGGCGACGAGAGGGTTATCCGGCGAAGTTTCTTCAGGTTGGCCTAACAATACATGCCCACTATCATCCGGTCCCCGATGGCTCAAGGTTTTAGTCATTTCGCGGACAGTATCTTCTACCGTAATAGTCGAAGAAATATATCCTGTAGTAGAAATAATACCGCAAATACCACACATTTTGTTCCTGATAATAAAAATTATAACGGGAAATCTTACGTGATACTGAAAAGCGCTGAAGAACGTTTTTCAAAAGAGATAATCTGTAAATATTCAGTGAACACCGTCAACTCATCTCCACCGTGCCCTGTGCCGGTGGAATGAAGATTCAGAGC
>JAGYMJ010000089.1 GCA_018400625.1 Planctomycetota bacterium | reverse complement strand
CCGTGCCCTGTGCCGGTGGTGATGAGGCAACGGGGTTCACTGAATATTTACCATTTTGCATTATCTGGAGGTAGAGAATGTCAACAAAAAAAATACTTATTGGTTTTTTATTGCTGGGCGCTTTAATCATTTTTGCTCTGGCCACCTTTTATATCGAAAATTGGCAATTTTATGTGCAGGATGGGTACAAATTGCATGCACGTTTCCCAAGAGCTTTAGAATTGAGTGCCGGTGATGAAGTTACTGTTGCAGGTGTGGAAGTCGGCAGGGTTCACAGCATCTCCGTCGATCCCCAACGCGAACATCCGGTGGAGGTTGTAATGTGGATCAGGAAAGATACTGCAATCAGGGAGAATGACAGGGCAATCATAAAGATGAGAAGCATCTTTGGCGGCAGTTTTTTGGAAATCGAGCGCGTTGACCGGGACGCACCTCTGCTTGCCGACGGTAATGAATTGAGGTCGACCATGACAAGCAAAGGGATTCCCGAAATTATTGCCAAAAGTGATGAAGTGCTCGACGAAGCTTTGGAGACCGTAGAGGATTCGCGTGTTGCGTTGAGAAATTTTGCAATGATAAGCGAGCGTTTGAAGGAAGGCAAGGGGACCGTAGGGAAATTGCTTGTTGATGATTCCGCATATGAAAACTTGCAGACAGCCTTGAAAGACGCGGGCAGCGCATTGGATGGTGTGGCGAAAGTAACCGATAATCTCCTCGAAGGAAAAGGAGTTGCCGGACGCCTGTTGGTGGACGACACATTGGGGACTCAATTTGAAGATTCACTGGAGGATATAGGCCAATTTGCCCGGCTGCTCGGAGATATTTCCGATGACTTCCAGCACAGTTCTCTCGGCAGGTTGGTCTCCGATGATGAGTTTTACCAGAGTGCCAATAAAGCATTGAAAGATCTTCAACAGGCCATGGCGGCGGTCGCTGAAAGCAGGGGAACCGTTGGAAAATTGATCAATGATCCTGAGTTGTATGAAAAGGTGAATGCTACGGTTGATGGTGTTCAGGAAATTATTAATGAATATCGGGAGCAATCACCGATCCTTACCTTTACCGGTGCCGTTTTCGGTGCCATGTGATAGTAATACTTAACAGTGCTCAATCAGTTTAGAGATGGAGAAAGGAATATGAAAATCAGACTCACAGGGAAAATTGTTTGCGCAACTCTCAGCATTATCTTTTTTTTGCTGGCGCTTATCTATGTCAGGCTGGACGATGTACATGTGCTGCGCGCCGTTGTACTCTCTATTTTGTCTCTCACATCCGCTGTCGGCTACCGCTATTTTGAATACTAAAAACTCCAAAATGAAAATTGGCCTTGACTTAGACGGGACTGTTTACGATACGCTGGGACCAATTTATACGTTGGATAAAAAAGTGCGTATGGAATGCGGATATGAACCGTTGTCGAAAGAAAAATACAGGCGGGTCTTTCAGAGCGAAGATTGGCACAAGCTCTGCATAGATTTTGGTATCAAGGAAGAAGATATCCAGTATTACAGGAACAGATTAGAACAAAAGATTAAAAAAATGGAACCGCCACATCTCATTCCGAACGGAAAAGAAGCGATGAGAAAAATAGAAATGGATTTGGGATTGGAACACCTGTGCATCGTTACAAACGGCCATATTGACGGTATAAAAAGCCGATTTAAGCGGGACGGATTTTTTAACCTGTTAAACAGAGTCAGGCACCCGTATGAGGGCAAGGCGGACGTTCTGTTCGAGATTGGCATTGAAGACACTGAGACGGAATTTGTGTATGTCGGCGACCTGGTCTCTGATGGAAGGGCGTGCGCAATGGCACGTGATAGGGGGGCCGTCAACATCAAGTTCTGCGCCATCACTCACCAATACGCAATGAACTTGCCCGAAGCATTGCATGGTTTTGTGGAGGACAATGATTTTGCGTTCTGCATAGAATCCATCAATGAACTCGAGCAGGTTTGGAATAATACGTAAGTAAGTCTTCAGAGGTAAGTCCTCAGTGAACCACGTTGTCGCACCACCACCGTGCTTTGTGCCGGTGGTGAGAAAACTACGCACTTCACTGAATATTTTCTATCATTATAGCATATTCATTTTCAAAAGACAATAATGACGGATATCTCTTTCCAGAGAGATGCAGTTGGAGTTACCCCCTTTCCTTGGTGCGCAAATGCCACCCTGCTGACCTCTCGCCGATAGGCAAAAAGACCGGGGAAATGAAATAAAAAGATTTATTCGTTTGCTGCACCTTAATCGTTTATAATTGATATTATGTGCCGTTGATAAGATTCCAATGGTTTATTTCATTAGCGAGGATTTC
>JAGYMJ010000088.1 GCA_018400625.1 Planctomycetota bacterium | reverse complement strand
CGCCGGGCTTGTCCCGGTGGCGGATCGATTTGTAGTGGCAGAAATACCGCTCCACCGGGACAAGCCCGGGGGTGACGTGTTTCACTGAATATTTACCATTATCACTTATTCACGCACCAGGACCTGGTAATTAGCGACGCAAGCAGGCTCCGAGCTCATGCGACAGAGAATCGACGACGGCATCCCTGAACTGATCGCCCTCTTCACTACGCAAAGTGCGCTCCTCTGAACGGAAGCTCAGAGAAAAGGTTATGCTCTTTTTGCCTTCCGGGACCTGTTTCCCCCGGTAGATATCGATGAATTCGATAGATTCCAACTCTTTCGCCGCGTTATCACGCACGCAAACCTCAACATCCTTCCATTGAGTTTCTTCGTCAATAACTACGGCAATATCTCGTTGAATTGCCGGGAATCTGGGCAAGGGGCTCAGGTCCGGTTCTATAGCGGCGCAGTTGATCAGGAGGTCAAAATCGAGTTCCATGATAGCAGGTATATTTGTAAAATCCAGATTTTCTGCCATATCAGCATCTAATTCGCCCAGACATCCAAGCAGTTGCTGATTAAAGTAAAAATAAAGCGATTTGCCTTCGGCGAAGGAACGGAGTTGTCGGCGGTTTTCAAGCACTTCTTCACATTTTATATACAGTGTTGAAAGCAGGTTTTGCAGAATCCCCTTCAGCACAAAAAAACCATTATCTCTGTCGCTAAGAACAGACAGGCAACTTTTTTCACAAGGCTGCTCATTGAAGTCTGAATCCTGTGGCAGATAGATTTTACCGGATTCAAACAGATCAACGGATTCTATTTTATGGGCATTATTGTATTTTTTAGCCTGGAGCAGGTTGCCCATATTGGTGACCCTGAGGTGGGTTTTATCAGAGCTGACGGGGTTACGCAGGTGAATCGGGGCGGCGTCAAGCCAGGGCTGTATAGACTGTAATCCGCCGGAAGCTACAAGACTTGATGTAATGATTTCCGTGAAGCCATGGCCGGCGAGCATCTTCTTAACTTTCCGCTCACATATTTCCCTTTTTGACTGCGGTGCAATGGCGATCGGTAGACGAGTCGTTTCCGGTATTTTGTCATAACCGTGGATACGGACGACTTCCTCGATCAAATCTATCTCCCGCCTCAGATCGGGCCTCCAACTGGGCACAGCAACGTTAAAAGAGCTATTATCGCCCTCAAGTGTATCAATACCGAGGCCGTCAAAGATACTTTCAACTTTTTGCGGTTCCACATCAATACCCAGAACTTTTCGCAACCGATCGGTTCTCAAGCGGACCCGGGGCTTAACGGTCGAATCCGTCCTGATATCAGCCAAACCGGGGACCAAAGTGCCGCCGGCGAGTTCGACAAACAGTTCGGCGGCGCGTCGTGATGCCGGCTCAACATTTTCAGGATCAACCCCTCTTTCGAAGCGGTAGGAGGAGTCACTGGACAGGCCGAGCGAGCGGGAAGTTCGCCGAATATTTGCGGGATGGAAGCGCGCGCTTTCGAGCAGGACATCGGTCGTTTTTTCATTAATTTCGGACTCGACGCCTCCCATAATGCCTGCCAGCGCTATAGGGCCCGCGGCGTCGGCGATAACGCACATATTTTCGGTAAGTGGGCATTCCTTACCATCAATAGTGGTGATTTTTTCCCCTTTTTCAGCTTTTCTTACAATAATCTGCGGGCTGCTTAACCTCTTGAGGTCGAAGGCATGCATTGGCTGTCCGCTTTCAAGGAGAACAAAATTCGTGATATCAACGATATTGTTGACGGGCCGCAGGCCGCAGACCTGCAATCTTTTCTGCATCCATTCCGGCGAGGGGGCGACTTCGACGTTTTTGATGACCCTTGCCGTATAATGGGGACAGAGTTCCGGGCAATGGACTTGCACTCCGGCAAGTTCATCGAAATCGCCTGCGGTTTTTTTTTCTATAGTCAGGGGCGGGGGAGCAACTTGGGTACCGGTCATTGCCGCGACCTCACGCGCCAACCCCAGATGGGACAGGCAGTCCGGCCTGTTGCTGGTCACTTCGACGTCGAGCATCCAGTCTCCCTCACGCGGTTCATAAGTTTCGACACACATACCTGCATGGCTCAAATGGTCCGCCAGTTCATGAGCAGCGAAGTCATGTTGACAATAATCTTTTAGCCAGTTATAGCTGATCTGCATAGCTATGATCCTTAAATAATAAAACACAAAGAAAACAATAAGATCACTTAATCACTTCCTTAATATCTTCTACGAATTTTGAGATGGGGCGTACATAATCTTTTAAACCAACATGCTTAGAGGCATATTGCAATCTTCTGCTACTGTCAGGAAGATAAAAAACATGCCGATGAGAGCCAAGCAAAGCAAGTTTTTCATCTGATAAATCCTCATCGTAAGTTACTACATGAAAAAGTCTTTCAATTTTGAATTTACTTAAAATCTCGGCATTAGCACTGCTTACTTGTTTCCAGCGCTCTCGTAAGGTTCTTTTACAAGAAATGCCGATCAACCAATTATTTCTTGTTTTAACCCAATTATCTATCTCGATATCGGCCTGAAAATGGTCAGGGGCAGAAGTTGACTTGATTCCAAAATATCTTAATATAAAAGATGTGACATCTTCCAGACTACCGCCCGCCCGTCCTTTTCTTTTTTGACCGGCTCGTCTTTCAAATTCTTGAACAAATGCTGTTTTAATAAGGTCTTTATTATCATCATTCAATTTATTTTTCTCATCTAAGAAGACTCTGAGAGTCGCGTAAGCTTTTACTATTTCAGTTCTCTCGGCGGTTAAGCAGCCTCTAGCCCCCAAATCATCCCATAAATTTATAACCGTTGCTACTCCATCTTTCCCCTTTAAATCCAAATAAGCCTTAGCTATCGAAAGTGTAAACTCTTTATCATCGTTAGGTATATTCTCGATAGCATTATTAATTGGCACCATAATATTTTCGCAAGTAAGCAGAAAAACTTCCATATCGTCCTCAGATGTTATTTGGTATTCCAAATCCGTGATAAGTTTTTCTATGCGTTTTTGTCGGGTAGGAGAATTTTTCACACGTTCACTTAAAATATTTTTCAAAGATTGTTTTTGCAATGAAAGTGTTTCTTTTGCATCGAGCTTGTCATTTTCAGACTTTACCAACCTAAGTGCACTTGCGATTCTAACCAACAAATCATTTTCTTTGCCTACTCCACCATATTTATCGCTATTAATAAGCATTCGGGAAAACCAGTAAGCATTTTCCCATCTTTTTTCCACTTGCCGAATAAATTCATGTTCAATAGCCATTTTGATAATTAATTGGCAAATTTCAATCTAAGTTGTTTTTTATCTTCTGCAACCCTCTCTCTTGCCATCCGGCAATAATCCGGCGAGATATCAATCCCAATATAGTTTCTACAGTGACGTGCAGCAGCGATAGCTGTTGTACCAGATCCCATAAACGGGTCTAAAACAATATCAGCAGCTGTCGAACTTATAATCCTTTCTATTAGATGGACTGGGAAGGGGGCGGGATGTGGGTTATGCATTTCCTGTTTGAATTGCCATATATCGCCATGAGCATTAGCTTTAGGGGCCAACTTGAAGTGCGGATTAGCTATGAGGTAAATCACTTCATAAGTAGGCAAGAAATATCCTGGGTTAAAATTAATGCCACCACTTCTCTGCCAAATTATAATCTGGCGAACCGGTAAACCTTCTATTATTTCATGTCGGTCTTGCAACAAACCTCCCTGGACTCGCCATTTATGATTATAAAAAATCGCACCATCTTTTTTTAAAATACGCATCATCTCTTTAAGGCATTTTTTTTGCCACAAAACATATAGTTCATGCGGCATACAGTCATCATAATTTGAGTATCCTTGAACCAGTTTAGCGTTTGCCCATTTCCCTCCCCGCCCATCTTTCATACCGTTCCCCGTTGAATTTTTAAGATTATAGGGGGGAGAAGTTACAATGAGGTCTATGCTCTGTTCCGGCAACTGCTGCATAACTTCAATGCAGTCACCACATATAATTTTGTTAAGGTATTTTTGTAACATTTTTGAGTGCAAAACCAGCTATAAATACAACAAGTTGTAAGGAGACGTCAGAGAGAAAACTGGCTGAGAAAGCGCGTATCCCCGTTAAAGAACAACCTGATATCGTTAATTCTGTATTTCAACATAGCCAGTCTTTCTATTCCCATTCCAAAGGCAAAACCGGTATATTTTTCTTTATCGAACCCGACGCTATCGAAAACATTCGGATCCACCATTCCCGCGCCCAGTATTTCCAACCAGCCGCTGTACGAGCACGTACTGCATCCGTCACCGGAGCAGACCGGGCATGTGCAATCAACTTCGGCGCTGGGTTCGGTAAAAGGGAAAAAGGAGGGGCGGAAACGCACTTCTACGTCTTCGTGGAAGAATTCGCGTGCGAAGATATGGAGTATTGCTTTCAGGTCGCCGAAGGATACATTCTCATCGACCATAAGGCCCTCTATCTGGTGGAACATGGCGCTGTGGCGTGCGTCTTCCGTATCCGGTCGGAAGCAGCGTCCGGGGGCAATGATTCTGACCGGCGGCTCGTTTTTTTCCATCGTTCGAATTTGAACCGTCGAAGTCTGGCTCCGCAGCAGTATATGGTCGCTGACATAGAAAGTATCGAAATCGTCTCTTGACGGATGGTCTGGAGGTATATTGAGCGCTTCAAAATTATACCAGTCTTTCTCCACTTCGGGGCCTTCGGCGACGGTAAATCCCATCGTTCGGAATATGTCGCTTACTTCCTCGATTGTGTGGGTAAGGGGATGGATATGGCCAAGCGGAGGAGGTGCGCCGGGGATAGTGGGGTCGAAACTTGCCGGCGAGGCTTGCGGTTTTTCTTCGGCTTGCTGAAAGGCCTCTTTTATGAGTTTTTCGAGTTTATTTTTCGCTATATTTGCCGATTTGCCGACCAACGGCTTTTGTGAATCCGGCAGATCGGGGATCGACTTGAATATCTTCGTTAATTCCCCCTTACGGCCGAGATATTTAACGCGAAGGCGTTCCACAGCATCTTTGTTATCGGCTTTCGCCATTAACTTTTCGGCTTCCGCCAAAAGTTCTTTTAGTCTTTCCTGTACCATTTGAGCAGCTAAAATATACACGTGAGATGAAAATGAATTGCCGGGCCTTACGACTTACAATGTTTTTCCCGCCTTCAAGCCGTGGCTGATACCGGTTCGTTTTTGCCGCTAAGCGCGCCTTGAGCGATAGCAGCAATGTCGTCAAAAGCATCGGGGTCATTAACGGCAATATCGGCCAGGATTTTCCTGTTAAGCTCAACATCCGCCTTTTTCAGCCCGTTAATCAGGCGGCTGTAATTCATTCCTCTTTGCCTGGCGGCGGCATTGATACGGGTAATCCAAAGTCTGCGGAAATCGCGTTTTTTCAACCGACGTCCGATCCAACTGAATCTTCTTGACCTTCTGACAGATTGTTTTGCCGTGCGATATAGCTTGCTACGTCCGCCCCGGTATCCCCTGGCGGCCTTTAATATTCGTTTCTTCTTCCTTTTTTTAACAGCACCCAATTTTGTACGCATATTCTTAACTCCTTATGTTTATAATAGTCTTTTACAAATCTTAAAATCCCAAATTTGATATTCTTTCTAAAAGTCCGATCCCCACCTTTTTTCACTATCGCCTATCAGATAAGGTATGGGGAAAAGATATTTAGCAAAAGCTTAGAACATCATCTTAACTGAAATCATATTGTTTTTTTAATTTTTTACATTCCGACGGATGCAGTTCCTGCCAATTTCTGAGTTGGCGTTTCCTTTTGCCGTTTTTACTGGACATAAGGTGTCTTTTACCGGCCCGCCGATGCATAACTTTTCCTTTTTTGGAAACTTTCAGCCTGCGTTTAATTCCTTTATGTGTTTTCATAGAAAAACTCCTTAATTGTTGATTGGATAATTTGAAAAATGACGACAATATATAACAGCAGGAATCAGGTGGACCTTGGGCTGATAACCATGCTTATTCTGGCGCTGCTTTCCCTTTTAACCGGTCGTTCAACCTTTGCAATATCCGTAAATTTTTCCGAAAAGTTCTGCAACTGTTCTTTAGCTTTATCACCATAAGCTTTTTCACGCCCGGAAAGATGAAGGCTCAGCAAAACTTTATTGTGATCTTCAATAAATTCACGAACCCTCTTGGCTTTAAAACCGAGATCGTGCTCTTCCGTAAACAAGCCGATTCTTATTTCCTTTACTTCAGTTTTGGATTTTTTCTGCTGTTTTTGTTTCTTTT
Organism: Planctomycetota bacterium; assembly: GCA_018400625.1. Taxonomy (GTDB): domain Bacteria; phylum Planctomycetota; class Brocadiia; order SM23-32; family SM23-32; genus PUMZ01. The sequence continues at coordinate 2,791 of JAGYMJ010000088.1, read as the reverse complement.
TTTGCTGGTTGTATCGATATTTATCGAAATCCAGCAATTTGCATACCGGAGGGTCGGCATCCGGGGATACTTCAACAAGGTCTTTCCCGCACTCCTTAGCTTTCGCGAGTGCATCCTCTCGGGACAGGACCCCGACATGCTCACCATCATCTCCAATAAGACGCACTTCTTTGGCGCGAACGAATTCATTAGCCCTGTACTGCGTTTTGGAAGACTTTTTCTTATACTTTTTCGGCAATGATATTAGTTCCTCAAAATGAGTATTATTAACTAAATAAACGCAAGCAGAATATCCGCAAAAATTAATATTCACTGGATACTCTTTTCACCGCAAATTGTAAACATTCAGTGAAATGCGTAATGTTCTCCCGACCGTGCGCTGTGCCGGCGGGATGATGATTAACCACTACGAGCTGCCGCCATAAGCTCCGCCGCTGATCCGCACGGCCCGCTCCTTCCGGCTCTTGCTCTTTCACAATACAATGCTTTTCACACTCTCCTGAGCAAGAGCCGGAAGGAGCGGGCCGTGCGGATTAGCGGCTACGGTTGTAAGTTTAAACATGCAAGGGTTAATCAGCATCCCGCCGGCACAGCGCACGGTCGGGGAACAACGTGATTCACTGAGGACTTACTGCAAATTTAAGCATATGATAGCCGAAAATCGATTTGGCGTCAAATATCAAGTGACATAAAAGATTTTTTGCGTTATATTGTAGTATGATATATGATTTAGTTCACTTTAATTTCTCAGCCCTATGCTATAGAATGCTAATCGCCTTGAGGTCAATATGCTTTCTCTCAGAAAAATCCTCTACTCTCAGAATAAAGCCCTGGGCCATGATGACTTCCCAGATTCCATAAATATCGAAGAACAGGAATATCAGCTAAAAAAGAGTCTCAAACATTCTTTTGCGGTAGCTGTGGCTATTTATGAACGGAATGGGGAAAAGATGATCGTTAAAATACACAGACAGAAACCTTTTTTGGGCATTCCGTTGAAATGGTTGGGGGAAATAATGGCGAGGTATGAAAATGCAGCCTTAAACCACTGCGGCGGCATTTATGGCGTTCCAAAACACCGCGTATCGGATCGGGAAACCGTGGTAGTACATGATTACATTCCCGGCCATTCCGTAACTTTAAACGAGCACGTAGAAGATGTCTTTTTCGACCGAATGTTCGGGATACTGGAGCAAATTCATGAAAGAGGCATTGCCTATGTCGATATGGAAAAATCGGCGAACATCTTAAAAGGAAATGATGGTTACCCTTATTTTATTGATTTTCAATTAGCTTTTTATTGGCCCGATCATATGCCTCTGGGAAATAGTTCACTGATAAGACTGGTCCGTGAATGGCTGCAAAGGTGTGATCGATACCACGCCTATAAGCTCCTGCGCAGGATGCGGCCGGATCTTTTATCTGCACAGCAGTATAGATTCTCTTTGCGCAAACCCTGGCCGGTACAGCTCGCAAACAGCCTATTAACTCCATGGCGGATTCTCAGGAAAAGTATGCATCTTTTGAGGAATATTTTTTAGTCATAGTCATTCAAGAGTATCTAAATGCCGGACCTTTGTTCCCGGGTAGTAGTGACTGAGTATTGCATCCCAGCTATACCCTGCTTCCGCCATGCCCTGGGCGCCCCATTGACAGAGCCCTACGCCATGGCCGAAACCTTTTCCCATGAAATGGGCCTGACCATCGGAGACAATGACTATAAAGAGAGTGCTTTTCAGGCGCGTGCTGCCCAACGCAATTCGAAATTCACTGGAACGTATTCTTTCTTCACCATTAATGACAACAAATTTCGGCCGGTGCCCCTCATCAAAGTTCTCCGTTTCGATACTTCTTATTTCAACATTTCTGTCCGGAAAAATTTTTTCAGCAATATCATCGAGTTTAAAAGACCGTGTCCAGAAAGAATGCTTTGTGTTGTCACACCAGCCGCATTCTTTCCCTTTCAACGGCGGTATATCATGGGTGTCAAAAACGCTTAATGCCCCGGCGGTATGCCCGCCGCAAGTGCTATGGAAAAAAGCCGGAAAAAGTTTATCTTCGTAGCTAAGAACCAGCCCATCGGACAATTCAACCGCCTCGTCAGTTCGTTCCAATTCATAGTCTGCTCCCCGGTAAGCGAGATCAAGGGTTGTGAGCCAGCCGCGTGTACCTGGATTTTTTAACATCTCGCTGGCGAATGTCCGTATCGCTATTGCCTGGGCTACAATTGCATCCATTTCCCATGAAGGGTAGATTTCCACCGGCAGGACGCCTCTGATATAATCCTCAAGATGCAGATGCTCGAGAGCTTTCAGCCCCTGTCCTTCCACGGATTGCACCTGCAATGTCCCCCTGTAAAGATTGCCGTTATAACCAAATAAATCGTCACGAGGGAAGAAAAATATGTTATCCACTTCCCACAACTCACCGTCTATCTTAATACCATCATAGGAAGAGAAAAGAGTTATCTTCCCCCCCTCAACATCTTTTCTATATTGCGCGTCCCTGCTTCCCAACATTCCACCCTTACGGGAACTTATAACCAGTTCGTTCTGCCTTTCGGCCAACAGAACGGAAACCAGGGGGCCTTTTTCAAAAGGCTCCGTCTCATCACTGACCTTAGTTTCAGAGCGAGAGCGGCAAGAGATGACAACGCCCGATATAAAGCTCCCGAAAACGGCCATGATGCATAAAAGAAAAATCTTATAATAGTCTATTTTATTTATAGTTATAGTTTTATCCTCTTTCATCTTTTGGGAGCCCACGATCAGGGGATAGCCTTTAATGCTTT
>JAGYMJ010000087.1 GCA_018400625.1 Planctomycetota bacterium | reverse complement strand
TCCATTCGTAATTCATAATTCGTAATTCGTAATTGCCGTTCCCCGTAGCTGGGGAATCTTTTGCTCCACCGGCGGGGCACGGCGGGGGAAAACGTATTTCACTGAGGATTTACGGATGATGAAGAAGGCACCTGAAACGGCTTGCCAGTGAAATGCCTGAAGTCAGTTAAAGCTCACAAACGGGCGGCTGCTTCAGTTTATGTTCAGAAGCTTTGGCAAGGGATTGAACTCTCTTTACGAGATGGTCGGGCGCGTCGGGACGGCGCTGCTCGTCTAAAGCGACGATGATTTTATCGAGTGTTGGATAATCGATGCCCATTTCTTTTTCATCCGTCTGCCCCTCCCAAAGACCCGCACTCGGCGGTTTGTCGATAATACACTGCGGCACTCCCAATTCCCGGGCCAGTTCCCTGACTTCTGTTTTCAGCAGCTCGCCTATAGGCAGTATATCCGCCCCCCCGTCGCCATATTTTGTAAAATAGCCCACTTTGAGTTCCGACCGGTTTCCCGTGCCTGCAACCAGATAACCTCGAAGATTGGCTATGGAATAAAGTGCCGTCATTCGCAGGCGGGCCTTAATATTGGCCTGGACAAGCAACTCATCGGTCGGCGGAAGCTCTCTTATCATTGTATCAAAAGTATTGTCAAGGTCTATAGTGATAACCTCAACGCCAAAGGCTTTAGCCGCTTTTTGGGCGTCCTCAGCATCTTCGGGACGGCTGTGGCACGGCATGATAACTCCAAGGGAACTCTCACCGACAGCACGTTTTGCCAATCCCAGGACGACACTGCTGTCCACTCCACCGCTAAGCCCTACAACTACACCCTGGGTATGGCTTTCAGTGACTTTTTCAGCGGTCCAGTCGCTGATTTTTTCTATTACTTTCTTGCAGTTAATTTTCATATCTCCTCTTTTAATAATTTTCAGTCTTCGTCGTTGCTCAACGCGTTTTTCAAAAATTTTCCTCATACTACCGGCACAAGACACGGTAGGGATGCCAAGTGCTTCACCGAGGACTTACAATACAATGATTGAAAAATTTTTGCTCATAAGCCTGTACTATTTATCCCCATAAAATTGATTCACGAGTTCTTCCAGATCGCAGGGTTTTGCTTCTCCCTGGGGCGAATTCGGCATCCCGAGAATTCTCCTTTCCTTGACGGGGTCTTCGTCGGGATCGCTTGCATGAGCGCGGTTATAGAGAATATTTTGCCCGTAAACGTCCCTTAGCTCTTTGAGGCGGCGTCGGATGGATTTGAAGCTGTTACGCCCGGAATACAGGAGCGCCATACAATGCGTATCGCCCTCCTCATCCAGGGGACGGCCGGTCTCGGGATCGGCGCCGCTCATATAACGTATCAACTCGTCAAATTCGGCCTTTGCATTGACACCCTTGAGCTCTTCCGTAATGTTTTCGAAAAACTTTTCATCCGGGGAAAAGTTTTGAAGATTGTCAAAGAGGTAGGCATATATGGCATCCACAACGCTTTTTTTTACTTCACCGGGCCCTGATTCTTTAGGAGGTGAAAACAAATACTCTGCATCCTGGGCCATTTTCAGTGCTTTACCCGGAGGTATTTTGTCTGTTTCCATGCCGCATGTTTCTGATATATTCTCGCGCAAAACAGAGGCTTTTTGAATAATTTCATTCGTTTTTTCGGCTATCATTCCTTTGAGTTGGGAGCGAAACTGCTCCAATTTATCACCATAAAATTCCCGGGCCTGTTCGAAGGACAAGCTTATCATTTTTGCACCGGTTATAAAAAGGCCCAGACGCGAGAAAAAATCGACTAAATTGCCCGGCAAGGGGTTACGGCGCCGAAAACTCTCCGGTTTGAGGATGACCATCGAAGTCTCAAACTCCGGGTCAACATCACCAAGCGCGTTGAGCACAAAACCACCGTCGGAATACGCGTACTGATTAAACAATTTCAGATGAGCTTCGTTCATGGCCTTCGAGGTGGCCGTCAGCACGGCGGGTTCAAAAAATGAGTTCTTTTCACTTGTCATATCGACATCTTTGAGTAGCGGATAGCGTTCCAAAACTCTTTGTGTTCTGTCCTTTACTTTATTCACATCGCCGGATTCACCGGTTTCTATAATAAAATCGCCGAAAGTGCCGCGCACATCATCTCCTCTCACATCTCTGCCGATATGTCCTACTGCATTTTTTATATCTCTTTGCGCATTGGGGCCCTGGAAAACAAGAACCATCATCCTGTTGCTTATCCCCTTCACATTGGGCCGGGCTAAATTTTCCATCACATATTCGATAACTAAACGCTGGAACTTCAAGGGTACTTCGCTTTCTTCAGGATCGTAAATCGCATCACAGTATTTTTCTAAGAAATCACCGCCGGGTTCCGGTGCATACATTCTGACAGCACTCAGGTGCACATCCGCCCAAAGCAACCTGGCTATTATTCCTCCGGTCCTGCTTTTATGCAGACTGTAGGGTGTAATCAATGCATAAGCTAATTCTTCATTTGATGTATTGTTGTTCAGCATATAATATCCTATAAAAATTATCAGAAGGCTAAAAAATACAGAAGACTATAAAACAGTTCTTTTTTGAGCCGTTAGTGTGAATTCCCCTAATAATGCAGCATTATACCTGATCATATTAGCAAAGAGAGCTTTTTTTTGCAAATACAGATAGGGCTTAAATGCCGTACACTAACAACAAATTGTTAGTGTCAAAACTTTTTATTCATGGTTATTTGCAACAAGATTTCAGGAGTTCAGAGCCCAATAAGGAGTCATTCACTGAACAAATAACGACCCGACCCTAAAAATCGCGTGTCATGGGCCGATCATTTGACATCATTAAAAGCGCTTTATATTTTATTTAATTACCGATTCTCATATAATAAATTATTTGATTGGATTCATATCGATAACTTTATCTGCAAAACATCAACATGAAACTCAGTACAAAACAAGATTTAGGAGATGTTTTAACGCGTTGGGATCATTTCTGGCAAGGCGAACTTTATACACGCCCTGTGGTCGTGATGACGGCCATGAAAGAGGGGGGAAAAACGGAAAACCTCAGCAACATTGCACGTTCACGCTACTATTATGCGCTCGAAGGACTTTGGGAAAAGCGTTTGGCACAGATTGACCGGTGGCTGGAACAGGTATCCTTTCCGGGCGAAAAAATTCCCTGTTTCTCGCCCGATTTTGGCCCGGATCAATGGGCGGCGTTCTTCGGAGCTGAGCTGCAATTCAGTGATTCTTCACCGAACACAAACTGGGTAGAACCCGTTATTGAAGACTGGGAAGAGGCTTTACCCCTAAAATTCAAACCGGAAAACCGAACCTTTCAGAAGCTTTTGGATTACTCCAAATGCCTTGCCCGACACGGGGAAGGACGCTACCTTGTGGGGCATATTGACGCCCATTCCAACGCCGATGCGCTGAGCGCATTGCGTGGTCCGCAACGATTTTTAATGGACCTCTATGACTGCCCGGAGCTTGTGGAAAGAGCACTTTTAGACATGCGCAAGTCGTATGCTCCCCTACATAAGGCCATTGAAAATGCGGGCGGTATGGGCGGTGACCGAGGTTTTGCCCATTACGGTTTTTGGCACTCCCAATCGTTTCAAGTCGTTCAGTCGGATGTGATTTGTATGATAGGTCAGGATCATTTCAGAAAATTGATACTGCCCGCTCTCGAGGAAGAAATGGCCTGCCACGACAGGGGCTACTTTCACCTCGACGGTCCGGACGCCCTCCGCCACCTTGACGACATCCTCGCCATCCCGGGCTATTGGGTGCTGCAATGGGTGCCGGGTAACGGTCAAAAACCCAACTGGCAGTGGCTGGACGTTCTTAAAAAAGCCCAGCAAGCGGGCAAAGCTGTGCAGGTTTTCGGCCGCGGCCTGAACCTTGACACCATCAAGCCGCTGCATAAGGAATTAGACCCGGCGCGTACAGTTTATTCACCCGACATGCAGAGCGAAGCGGAGGCCGCGAAAATAATTAAATGGCTTGAAGAAAACACATAAATATTTACCAGCAATTTAAGTCGTTTTTTACCCCATTGCATCCCGCATGCCGGTGGGCGTTTGACCGATAATTCAATGAGGAATTACAACATGACTAAGAAAAAATCAAAAAACACAAAAAATTCAGAAGAAACCGGACCGGAAGTCATAAAAGCCCGACATACAAATGAACCGATAAACATTGACGGCTTCTTAAACGATAACGCCTGGGAGAATGCCGAGCGATATTCTCTTATGCTGGGGGGGGATCAAGGGGGAGGCAGGCCTCAGGAAAAGGGCGATGCCATGCTTTTATGGGACGATAATTTTCTGTATGTCGGAATATTTTTTGAAGATTCCGAAATAGTTCAGGAAGGCGAAAAAGACCAGATGCATTTATATAATACCGGCGATTTGGTTGAAATCTTTCTGAAACCGGCCGACAGTCCCTGGTATTGGGAGATATATTGCACCCCCAACAACAGAAGAACCGCATTCTTTTTCAAAGGTCAAAAAGGGGAAGGAAAACCTCTGTATGATGACTTTGAAAATATATCACATCTTAAAAATATGGATGTACAAGTCGCGGCCAACGTCAATGGTGAGCTCAACAACAGAAAGACGAAAGACAAATACTGGACCGCCGAGCTGGCCATACCCGCCCGGGGACTTACACAATATGGCAACGATTTTGGGTATGGAGCGGATTGGCGGGTTCTCATCGCCCGTTATAACTATGACAACCACCTCGAAGAAAAAGAACTGAGCATGCTGCCCAAATTATCCAGGACGAAATACCATCTGGTGAACGAATACGCGATGTTAAAGCTGGAATAAGAATCTTAATGCGTAACACAGACATTCCTGTCTTTGACGTGTTCCGTAGAGCAGGCTTCCAGCCTGCAAAAGAAGCCGGCAACGACGCCGGCGTTTCCAGGGAATAAATATGCCGTAAATATTCAGTGAACCCCGTTGCCTCATCACCACCGTGCTCTGTGCCT
>JAGYMJ010000086.1 GCA_018400625.1 Planctomycetota bacterium | reverse complement strand
AGCCGGGGAATCTTTCGCTCCACCGGCACAGGGCCGGCGGGGGCGTTTGTCGGGGGCGTGGCGCTGGGTAGCCGGGGAATCTTTCGCTCCACCGGCGCAGGGCCGGCGGGGGCATCGGTCGGTCATAGCCTATTGAAGATACATGAACCGCGCCGACAGGCGCCCCGTTTTCAGAGCGTAGTCACTGGAAACGCGTAGAATATTAGCTCAAAAATTTTTGAGAATTCAAACCGGCTCATCATTTAACGTCACCGCCTTCAGACTCAATCTTCCCGCAGGGCGGTTCAACCCTGCCCTGACGCAATGCCTTATGCCATTTCAGCTCGCCGGATTCTTTTTGAGAAGAGTTGGAAAAACAGCAAGGTTGGTCGGTCCTGACGGTCCAGGCAATTAACTCTTCCATCAATTCCGCACGTATGTTTGCAGAATCCGGTCGGCCAAAAATATTAGAGTTTTCTTCGGGATCGGCGATGATATCATACATTTCGCTGAAATGACGCCGTCCGTCCGTAGTCACCGACATTTTATGGGTTCTGCTGCGCACGGTTCGGGTTAAAGCCCGCTCCGAGAAAACATATTCTTTACCGCTGTAATAGGGCAGATCATTCAAAGCATCGATGTGACTTGTGCCCTGAACGCTTGGTGGAGTATCAATCCCAATCACATCACAGAGTGTGGGATACATATCAATGGTTTCACACAGATCAAAATGCATATTGCGGTCAAAATGGCCCTTCCAATACCAAATATAAGGACTGCGGATCAATGCATCGTAAGTGCAGGTGTTCTTGCCCAGCATCCCCTGAGTCCCGGCGAAATCGCCGTGATCGGCCGTAAAAATTATGATCGTGTCCTCAAGTTTTCCTGAACTTTCAAGACAATCCACTATGCGACCGACCTGACTGTCGATCAACGACATGAGAGTATAGTATTTAGCAAGACTTTCACGCAAGGCATCCTCGCCCATCACCCAAGCTTTCCAGAGATTTTCACACCCCGCCCTGCCGTGCCAGGTTTTGCTTTCAAAAAATTGGGGATCATAAGGCGGTATGGTCAAATCCTTCGGGGCATACTGCACCGGCGCATCGGCGGGCGGGGTATGAGGTGCATGGGGCCTTTCAAATGTACACCACGCCAAAAAAGGTTCCGCGCCTTCTTTAATAAAATCTATGGTTCGATCCGCTGTCCAGGCTTCATTGCTATCGCAGGCTTTCAACCCCGAAGTTCCGGCGCTGAAATACTGCTGAGCATCGGGATTTTTTTCCGTATCAAGAAAAGTTTTTAATAATCCTTTCTCGCGCAAATATATGCGGTATTCCGCTTCGCCGAAGGGATTATCACAAACATGTTCAATCCGATCAAAACCTGCTTCCTCTTCAAATACGCCAATGTGCAGCTTGCCGAACGCGCCTGTACGGTAGCCGGCTTTCTCTTTTAACTCACGAGCCAAAGGATTGTTGACGCTCTTAGGACTCACGTCGCTATTATTCGTAATGACTCCGTGTGTGTGAGGATACTGGCCGGTCAGAAATGAGACCCGGGACGGCTGACAAATCGGATTGGCGCTAAAGCAGTTGCGAAAAGAGACCCCGCCTTCAATCAAACCGTCGATATTGGGTGTACGCACGTCGGGGTGGAAAAAAGCAGAAAAGCACTCCGCATTCCACTGATCGGTCATAATAAACAGAATGTTGGGCTTGGAATTCAAAATAAATTTCTCCAAAATTTTATCTCTTCTTTATAAATTTAACATCTCACTATTCTCTCCGAAACTCAACGGCTTTGTCAATCATATTTTGTTAGTCATCTTCATTTGCTTTTATTGATTGGATTACGTATACTTATAAGAAATCCGGTAAAAGTGTTTTTTTTGGTTAAGTTTTCAGTGAACCACGTTGTTCCCCCACCGTGCCCTGTGCCGGTGGGATGATGA
>JAGYMJ010000085.1 GCA_018400625.1 Planctomycetota bacterium | reverse complement strand
TTTAATCTTCATTCCACCGGCACAAGGCACGGTGGGGATGACACACAAGGTACGGTGGGATGACACGTGGTTCGCTGAATATTTACGTATATCACGCGTTTCTTTTCAACTGTTTTATATTGAGAGAGGGTTCTTTTATGCCGGAAATCATCGACACAACGGCGTTATGTAAACAGAAAGGACGTTATATAGGGTGGCCGACCGTCGGTTGCTCTCATGATGGTACGCTTTATGCACTTTTTTCCGGCGACCGCGACGGGCATGTCTGTCCATTCGGTAAAAGTTTTATCATGTCTTCGACGGATGGAGGTGAGTCCTGGAGCGAGCCCGCCATAGTGAATGATACCCCGCTCGACGACCGTGATACCGGCCTTTGCCTGATGCCCGACGGCACGCTTGTTATGAGCTGGTTCACGTCCTACTATTACAAGGCTTACGAGGTAACCTATGCAGGATACAGGGACTCAACGAAATACGGAGAAAAGGGGAAAGTCCTGCCCTGGGAAGAATGGGAGAAAAAGCTGAAGGCCATCACTCCTGAAGACCTTGACATATGGACGCCTTTTATTAAAGTACCACCGCCCGAAGAATCGGAAAAGTGGGCCGGCGCGTGGAAAGAACTGGGTTGTGAAAGCGCTGTATCTTACGATGACAGATTTCCCGTTCATACCAGGCGGCTGGGCCACTGGACCAGACGCTCTTATGACGGCGGCCGCAACTGGGACGCACCGACCCTCTCGCCTGTCAGCACCCCACACGGCCCCAACGTGCTGCCGGATGGAGGATTGATTTACGTCGGCAGAGAAGCCTGGTCCGGAAATATCGCCGTCGCCGTTTCAGGTGACAGGGGATTGAGCTGGCAAAAAAAGGCTGTTTTGAGCGAAAAGGTCGAACGAAAAGATGGTCTTCCCGCCCGGCTCGCTGAACCGCATGTCGTGGCCGCGCCTTCGGGTAAACTGGTCGGCATGGCACGCTACCAGGCCGATATAAGCGGAGAAGACCGCTACCTCTGGCAATTCGACAGCGAGGACGGAGGCCTGACCTGGAGCGAGCCGCGCCCAACGCCCATGAACGGTTACCCGCCCCACCTCCTGAGAGTAAGTGACGGCCGTCTGCTGGCAAGCTTTTCGGTACGCCACGAGCCGCTTGGACACCGATTCTGTTTCAGCAGCGACGAAGGGCTTTCATGGAATGTTGACAACCAAATGCATGTGGGATCGGATATAGGTGACCTGGGATACACGGCCACGACCGAAATTGAACCGGGCCGTTTTCTTTCCGTCTATTACCAGCGTGAACGCGTCAACGAAAAGCCCTGTCTGATGATGACACGCTGGAAGGGATAAAGGCTGCATGGAAGTAAGGAAACAGCCGCCTTGCCCGTTGCAGGCCGTCCGCCCATTGTGTGGATGAAGAATTTTTATATAAAAGGCTCTTGAAATTTAGAATGGAGATTAAGCTATGAGACGACGTTCAAGGTTAACGCATGCGTTTCTGTTCTGTCTTGGCAGTATTTGCCTTTTTGCGTCGGTAACAACTGCCGACGAGATAAAGGGCCGGATATCCTGGCCACGTGAATGGACGGTGTTCGCGCCGTTTGACCGGTCGCATCCTGTTCCCGACTCCGAAAGGCTGCACTCGATCCCGAACGTGATTAACGCCCCCGAAACGGTGACGGCTTCGGCCCATACAGCCGAGGGGCGCAAAATCGAGGTTCAACCGGGCGAGCCGTTTGACCTGGCGGAGCTTCTGGGCGATCCGTTTGTGAGACAGGTGGCGTACGTGTTCCTTGAACTGGACTCCCCGCAGGATCAGACCGCTACCATCGGCATGGGCGCCGACTGGTGGCTGCAGGCATGGGTCAACGGCGAAGAGGTCTTCAGCACCCTCGATCGAGGCAATGTGAAGACCCCTATCTCCATCCTGAACTATCAGGTAGATGTCCCCCTGATGAAAGGCAGCAACGTGCTCGCCGTGCGCTTCATCGCCGGCGCGGCGACCGCACAACTGGCGCTGGGTGGGCCGGGCGAGTTCCCCGCCGCAGAGCGGCACGAGGCGGAACGGCTTGCGGCACGCGATCTCAACATCCTGCCGAAGCGGTTGGAGGACCGGTTGCTGTTTCCCGTCGAGGAGCAGGCCGTGGCCATGGCGCGGCGGGGAATGGAACTGCCCGGGACCGACGCCGACCTTTCTGGCGGCGAACTGGTGGGACTGCGGCCAATGCCCGAACGTCAGCTATACTTCCGGCCTCTATCAGAAACGCGTGGAGAACTCCTGGATACCGTATCGCGACGTTTCGACGTTCCTGTGACTATCCGGCTCTCCAAGTCGTGCTACCCGTGGGAAGACCGGCATCTCGACGCTATTGTGTGGACCACGCCCCCGGAGGAAGGACGACTGCCGCGCGGCCGACTCGAAGTGATCCTCAGGGACTCGGGCGGCGCGACGCAGGCACGGCACGAGATATCCGATCTTTCGCCGAGCGGACTGTTCTTCTCCCTCGGACTTCCTGAAGCGCTGCGCGGCAGCAATGGCTCGCTGGAGGTCGTCTGGCGACAGGGAGATAACGAGGTAGGTCGCGCCGAGGCGCCGTTCCGCGTGTATCCCCCCTCGGACGTCAAGCGCTCCGGGCGCGTGCCACTGCGCATCCTTAACGAACAGGGCGCAACGCTGCCGAATGCGCCCATGACCGTCGGCGTGCCCTTCCCGCGCGGCGCGCTGCAAGATGAAGCCAACGTCCGGATCATTGACGAAAACGGCACCGAGATGCCCCTTCAGACCCGTGTGACCGGGAAATGGTCACGCTTTGGACCCATAAAATGGCTGCTTTGCGACTTCACCGTTGACCTGGACGGCGAGCCGCGCGAGGTGCAGCTTGAATACGGCCCAAACGTCCAGCGCGCCGGGCAACCGGATATCGCCAACGGTGGCCTCGCCGGGGGCTTCCCCGAGCTCGATGCCGGACGTGTGCGTATCAACGAGGACGGTCTGAGCTTTGACGCTGCGGGAAACGGGAACTTCCAAACCGTGCTTTCGCCACAAGCGATGCGGGGCGCCTTCGTGCGCCACGAGGACGGCAGAACCTACACCATGCCTGCCGAGGCGGAGTACGCCTTCGAAGAACTCGGCAGCGAGAAAGCGGTGGTGCGCCGCACCGGTTGGTATTTCGATCCGGCCAGTGGCGAAAAATTCTGCCAGTTTGTTACCCGCTTCGTTTTTCATCGCGACAGCCCGGTGGTTCGCGTATTCCACACGTGGATTTTTACCGGCGACGGCAATGCGGACCGAATTGCCGACATGGGCTGGCGATTTGATGCCGCGCAGAGCGTATCCGACGGCGCCATCCTGACCGCGTTCGACAACGGCGATTGGCTTTCCACCGAGTCGCTCGTGCAGTTTGATTTCGATCATTTCCTTCTTCCCCACACCGGCACAGAGCGCAAAGGGCGTACGCCCGGTGTTCTGAGCGCAGTGGTCGGCGACAGCCGCGTGACGTTCGGCGGCAAGGACTTCTGGCAGAACTTCCCGAGTGAGCTGGAGATCCTCGACGGCGGCTTCGCGTTCTACAACTGGCCGAAACGCAACCCTCCCGCGCGCTTCGAGAGACCGGTAGCACGCGACGACGCCTTCCGTCACCGCTTTGTCCACGAAGGACAGTTGCTGGACTTCCGCATCCCGGACGAATATGCCGAGGGCGAAATCTGGCGCGAGTCGTCGAGCCGCGAGGGGCATTGGGCGGAGGGACGGCCCGAGACGGCCAACGCCCAGGGAATCGCACGCACCGAAGAGATGTTCCTCTACTTCACCGAGCCATCCACTTCCGCCGACGAGGCGGCGAAGGTGATCCAGGGTTTGAATGATGAGTCTTTGCGCGCCGTTGCCGACCCGGCCTGGATGTGCGCAAGCGGGACTTTCGCGCCAATGCACCACCGCGATCCGGAGAAATATCCCGAAGACGAGCGCATCTATGAAAAGGTGACGTTGGCACCGACGCGGTGGGTGGAGCGCCTCGGATTCTACGGCATGTGGCTGCACGGGGACTATCCAACCTGGAGCATCAACCTCACCGACAGAACGGTTTCGACCTACCGCACCCTGCGCAAAAATCACCACACCTTTCCCTACCGGTGGGTCCCTTTCGTGCGCAGCGGCGACCCCCGCCTGCTCAAGCTTGCCGGGAATGCTGCGCGCCAGATGACCGACGCCAACTTCTGCCATTACGCGACGGCTGACGTGGACGAGTCCGTTGGCCCCGAACATTTCCGTCGCCAGGGCTGGTGGGACCGCTCACTGCTGCCCTGGGCGGCGCGGCGCGGTCCGCGCCTGCGCTCATACACGGTGGACTCCGACTACCTCTGGCAGGCTTACTACCTGACCGGCTATGGTCGCGCCCGCGATGTAGCGCTCCTGTTCGGTGAATTGACCCAACGCGACTATACCGCGCCCACCCTGGTTTCGCGCGAAAGCAGCGGCGTGAGGAGTCGCACGACGGAGTCCATGCTGTTCTCATACGTCCACATGTTCCAGGCGACCTTCGATCCCTGGTTTCTGGATGCAGCCTATGAGATCGCTTCCCTGCACGCCCACCTTTACGGCCATTTCGATATCGACAAGGAAACGGCCCGGCCCGACAAGGCGGGCAGTTTCTGGCGCGGCGCGGACCATGAGTTCTACCGCCTGACCGAATGGGAGGACTTCGAGCGCGCGGCGCTGAACAATGCCAGGGCCTGGGCCAGTCCCCGCTCGGCTAACGCGCGCGCCGGAACCCAAGCCGAGTGGCACGCCCGGCGCACCGGGGCGGCCGAGTTTGCCTGGCGGCTCACGGACGACGACTTCTATCTCGCCCGCGCTGCTGCCGCGCTTGACGTGGCCCGTACCGGATTTTACGAGGGGCCTGTTGACTACTTCCTCGGCAGCACAACGCCCATGATCCATGGCATTTTCGCCCCGGCGTGGATCGTGGGGATGCCGCGTGCCATGGCGGCCCTCGAAAGCGCAGGACATGTGCCCGATCTTATTCCGGATTCCTTTCCCATGCCGGGCGAGTACATCATGCGCGACGACGAAGAGGCATACAACTTCCGTCACCCGCGCGTGCTCGTGCGCAAGGACAGCCAACCGCTAAGACTCCTGCTCGACCAGCGCAACATGCAGCAGAAGGCGCTGCTGGATATCGCCGGCCCGGACGGTGATTCATACCTGTCCGAAAGCTGGCTGGCACCCAAGTCCTTTGAAATCCCGGCCGAAGCGCCTCGAGGCGTCTACAAAGTCTCTGTGTCTGGTCGCTTTGACTATCCCGAGGGGGTGGACCGCGCGCGTTTCCGGCGCCAACAAGGCGGTGTGTTCTTCCCACTGGGCGATTACAATGTTCCGGAGGTGGTGGACTTCGGTAATGGTGAGACCGGCGCGTCCGTGCCCGCCGCCGGAAGAGGCTGGTGGTTTTACATGCCCGAGGACCTTGAAGAGTTCTGGATCGAGTTCAGTTCGGCGCGGTGGACAAACCGCCTTTCTGTGTGGAACCCCGACGGCGACCGGGTTTGGGACGGCTACGGCGAGAACGAAGCGCAGCGTGCCGAACTGACAGTGCCAAACGAACACGCCGGCCGGCTGTGGCGCGTAACCGGTGGCTCTTTTCAGTTGGACCCACGCATCCCGCCTTACCTCTCGGTTAGCCGACCAAAGTGGTTCGATCCCGAGAACTAATGAAAAGGCGCAGCCCCTTTCGTGCCGGACAGTTTATTAAATTGCCTTTATTTTTACCACGAAGAACACGAAAAGCACGAAGAAACAGATGCAGAGGTTTAATCCAATGCCTGGGTTAAAAAATTATTGTGCGACAGGCTAAAAGCTCTTGAAATTTAGAATGGAGATTAAGTTATGAGATTGCGTTCAGGGTTGCATCATGCGTTTTTGTTCTGTCTTGGCAGTATTGCCCTTTTTGTATCGGTCACAGATGCCGAAGAGATACAGGGCCGGATATCCTGGCCAAGTGAATGGACGGTTTTTGCGCCGTTCGACCGCGCGCATCCGGTACCCGACGATGATTTTTTTCAAACAGTTCCGGATGCAATCAGCACACCCAAGACCCCTCTTGTGCTCGCTCGCACGGCCGAAGCGCGCCGGATCGAAACCATACCCGGAAAGCCTGTGGACCTCGCCGATTTCTTCGAAACGCAGCGTGTCGGTAACGTGGCCTACGTTTTTCTGGAACTTGACTCCCCCGAACCGCAGACCGCGACTCTGGGCCTGGGCGCTGACTGGTGGATGCAGGTTTGGCTGAACGGAGAACCGGTCTTCGACACGATGGACGCCGGTAACGAGGAGTGGCCTGTTAGCATGCTGAATCACCTGAGCAATATCAAGTTGAAGGAAGGGACCAATGTCCTCGCCGTGCGATTCATCACGGGCCGCGCAAGCTCCGCGCTGGCTATTGGCGGACCGGACGAATTCCCCGCCGCCGAGCGGCGCGAGGCGGATCGGCTGGCCGCACGCCGCCTCAACGTCATGCCCGAACGGTTCGAAGACCGGCTGGTGTTTCCCGTGGACGAGCAGGCCCTGGTCATGGCACGGCGGGGAATGCAGCTCCCGGAGACCGACGCCGACCTCTTGCGCGGTGATATGGCCGGACTGCAGCCCATGCCTGAGCGGCAATTGCGCTTCAGACCCCTGACTTTCCGGCCCGAGTCCGATCTGCGCGGTGAGCTGCTGGACACCCTTATGCCGCGGTTCGATGACCCGGTGACACTTCGACTCTCCAAATCCCGATACCCTTGGGAAGACAGGCACCTCGACGCCATCGTCTGGACCACCCCGCCGGAGGATGGACGTCTGCCCCGCGGCCGGCTCGAAGTCACCCTGAAAAACGCTGATGGGGCCGCGAAGGCCCGTCATGAGATCCTTGAGCTTTCACCGAGCGGCCTGTTCTTCTCCGTCGGCTTTCCTGAAGAGCTACAGGGGAGCAACGGCACCCTTGAGGTCGTGTGGAGCCGGGGCAACGACGTGATCGGCCGCGCCGAAAGGCCGTTCCATGTGAAATCGCCCGCGGATACAGCCCGCTCCGGACGTGTACCGCTCCGGATTCTCAACGAGCCGGGCGCGAGCATCCCAAAGGCGCCAATGACGGTCGGTGTCCCTTTCCCGCGTGGGGCAGCGCTCCACGATGAACTCAACGTGCGTCTGATTGATGAGACGGGCTCCGAGATGCCTTTGCAAACGCGTGAAACGGCGCGCTGGTCCCGTTATGGCCCCATTAAGTGGCTTCTCTGCGACTTCACGGTGGATCTGGACGGCGAACCGCGTGAGATCTTTCTGGAATACGGCCCGGACGTGCGTCGCGCCGGTCAGGCAGAAATCTCGATCGGTGAACCCTATGCGGGATTCCCCGGGCTCGATGCCGGCCGCATACGGGTTGATAAAGACGGCCTGAGCTTTGACCCTGAAGGCAGCGGGAACTTCCAACCGGTACTTTCTCCTGCAGCACTGCAGGGGGCTTTTGTCTATCACGAGGACGGCAGGAAATACTCCATGACCGAGGACGCGGAATACGCCTTCGAGGAACTGGGCAGCCAGAAGGCGGTCGTGCGCCGCACGGGATGGTATATCGAGCCGGAAAGCGGCCGGCAATTCTGCCAGTTCGTCACCCGTTTCGTCTTTCATCGCCACAGCCCGGTTGTTCGCGTTTTTCATACGTGGATTTTTACCGGCGACGGCAACCGCGACCGGATTGCCGACATGGGGTGGCGGTTCAACACCGCCCGGCCGGCCACCAAAGGCGCCATTCTTACCGCCTTCGACGGCGGTGAATGGCTTACGAATGAATCGCTCGTGCAGTTTGATTTCGATTTGTTCTTGCTGCCCGACTCCGGCCTGAAACTCGAGGGCAGAACGCCCGGAGTTCTGAGCAGCCTGGTCGGCAACAGCCGGGTGACATTCGGCGTCAGGGACTTCTGGCAGAACTTTCCGAGTGAACTCGAGGTGGGTGAAGACGGTTTCACGTTCTATAACTGGCCGCGTCGCAATCCGCCGGAGCGCTTCGATCGCCCGGTCGAACGCAGCGATGCATTTCGGCACAGGTTCGTGCACGAGGGTGAAATGCTGGATTTCCGCATCCCGCACGAGTATGCCGATGGGCCGATCTGGAGCGAGTCTTCGAGTCGTGAGGGCCATATCGCCAAAGACAGTTCGGAATCGGTCAACGCCCAGGGCATCGCGCGCACCGAGGAGATGTTCCTGTATTTTACCGACAATTCTGTTTCCGCGGACGAGGCAGCGAAAGTGATACGGGGATTGAACGACGAGACTTTGCGTGCGGTCGCCGATCCGGCATGGGTGTGCGCCAGCGGCGCCTTCGGTGAGATTCACCACCGCGACCCGGAGAATTACCCCGAGGCCGAGCACATCTTCGATCTGTCCATGACCGCCCCGCCGCGATGGGTGGAACGGCTCGGTTTCTACGGGATGTGGCTGCACGGCGACTATCCGACATGGAGCATCAATCTGCGTGACCGAACGGTCTCGACCTACAGAACGCTGCGTAAGAACCATCACAACTACCCCTATGGCTGGGCGCCTTTTGCGCGCAGCGGCGACCCCCGGATGCTGAAACCGGCCGACGCGGCGACCCGGCAGATGACGGACGCGAATTTCTGCCACTACGCTACCGCTGATGTGGACGCTTCGGTCGGCCCGCAGCACTTCCGACGCCAGGGATGGTGGGACCGCTCGCTGCTGCCCTGGGCGGGCCGGAGCGGCCCTCACCTGCGCTCTTATACGGTGGACTGCGACTATCTCTGGCATTCCTACTACATGACCGGCTACACGCGTGCCCGCGACGTGGCCCTGCTGTTCGGCGAACTGACCCAACATGACCACGTTGCCGCCACTTCAACCCAGCTCAGACCACGCACCACCCAATCGATGATGCCATCCTACCTGGACATGTATCAGGCGACTTTCGATCCATGGTTCCTTGCTTCGGCGCTAGAAATCGCCGACATGTACATGCACTTTTACGCCGATTTGGAACCTCCGGGCCGGCAGACGCGTCATCCCCTCCATTACGGACACACCTGGCGTAATGCCGAGTTGCAGCTTTTTGAGTTCACCGGCGGCAACATGCACCGCTATGTGGCGCTCAACAGGGCGAAAGCATCTTGCAGCCAACGGTTTGGACCGGGTCCGCATCACACCGATTGGGGACGCGCCAACGCCTATCAGGCGCCCTTCGCCTGGTTGCTTACCGGCAACGACTACTACCTTGCCCGCTCTGTCGCCGCCCTCGACCAGGCCATGACGGGCATGTACGACGGCGATCTGGAATACGCTCGCGGAACCATCGGCAACCAGATCGCCCATGGAAACCTGCCTGTTCTCACCACCAAGTGGGATGGCGTGGGACGTGTACTGTACGCCCTGGAGCGGGCCGGGGAGGCGCCTGAACCCGTGCAGCAGCCTTCTGTTTACAGCGGAATGCGGACGAGTACCGAGGAGTATTTTGGGGTTCGTATGCCTGATGCATACATCCGCAAAAGCGAAGGCGAGGCAATACCCATCTACCTGGAAGCGTATGGAAGGGGCAGAGAAAAGACCAGCGTCTGGCCCGATCGCGCTTACGGCCCCTATTCCTACGCCGTCTCCGGCCCACCGGGTGAGGACTTTATGGAAGGTGAATGGCGCGCGCCGGATAGGATTGAAATCCCATCGGAAGCCCCCGAAGGCGTGTACCGAATAAACATTAAAGGGCAAATTCCCTGGCCCGAGGACGAGTATCTGCTCGAACATTGGGGACGCGACCTCAGCGGCGCCAGGGCCCGTTTTGGACGCCGCCATAACCGTTTCGATTTCCCGGTCAGCGATCCCGAAATCCCCGAGGTGATGGTTTTTGACCGAACCGAGCAGGGAACCCGCGTGCCGGCCCCGGGCCAGGGCTTCTGGTTCATGGTACCCGAGGATGCCGGAGAGTTCTGGATCGAGTTCAATAGAAGCGGAGGGGGAAGGGTGCCGGTGAACCGCGTCTCGGTATGGAACCCGGACGGCGAACGTGCTTACGACCTGTCATACTCCGGCGACCCGCCACCGCGCGTCAGTATCGAAGTGCCCACCGGGCACGCCGGGAAGCTCTGGCGAGCCACCGGCGGCCCGTTTCTCGTCGATCCGCAGGTAGCGCCGTACTTTTCGTCCACCCGCACCAAGTGGTTTGACCCGGAGAAGTAACCGGCCGCAAAAAAACTTAAAAGTTAAAATATCATGTACAATCTGCGTTCCCGGACATATATAAAAACGTAGAACGCCAATTATTCATTGACACCCTTCATATCATCATATACAATGTCATAGAAGGCCGGCATGTCCGGGATACTGAAACAAATTGTTCAGCCTGGATATTCCCGCCAACCATTGAATCCAACGTTTGGGTTTAAAAATTACTTTTTAACGAGCTTAATTGTAAGTCCTCAGTGAACCACGTCGTAACATCCCCGCCGTGCCTTGTGCCGGTGGGGACCCAGTGGGGCGTGCTTCACTGAATATTTACGCTTAATTACTGTGTGGGAGAATTAAATGGACTGCAAAGGAATGACTTTCGGTATATTAAAAGAAATACTGCCCGGCGAGAGACGCGTAGCGGTTACACCTGAAACAGCACGCGAACTTATAGAAAAAGGGGCAAGAGTATTGGTGGAAACAGGAGCCGGTAAAGGTGCGTTTTTTAAGGATCCACAGTATAGCGAAAACGGGGCGGAAATAATCTCCGATGCCGGGACAATTTACGAAAAATCCGATGTGTTTTTGAAGGTAAAAGAACCGGTATTCAACGATGAGCTGGGCAAACATGAAGCCGAATTGCTGCCCCCCAATTCAGCCCTGGTGTCGTTTTTACATCCGGCAAATCCGGCAAATCATGATATGGTCAATTTATTGGCCGAACGGGGCATTACAAGTTATACACTTGACGGCATACCGCGTATTTCACGAGCTCAAAAGATGGATGTTCTCACCGCAATGAGCACGGTTGCCGGTTACAAGGCGGTCACTCTGGCTGCCGATCGCCTGCTGCGTTTCATACCGATGATGCCTACGGCCTTCGGCGTTATAAATCCCGCGCAATTTCTGGTGATAGGAACCGGTGTAGCCGGCCTGCAGGCCGTAGGCACCGCCCGCCGGATGGGAGCAAAGGTGAAAAGCCTTGATATAAGATCAGAGGCCAACGATCAGGCAAAGAGCCTTGGAGCGGAGGTGCTCCCTTTCAAGATTCCGCGCCGGCATGCATCAGGAAAAGGCGGATATGCAAAAAGACTTACCGAAAAATGGTATAAAAAAGAACGTGAAGAGATCAAAAAACACCTTGAGAATGTCGATGTGCTTATCCTTACAGCTCTTGTTCCCGGTGAAGAGGCGCCGATGCTCGTTGACCGTGAGATGGTTGAAATGATGAAAAATGGCTCCGTTATCGTCGATGTGGCCATCGACCAGGGAGGCAACTGTGAATTGACACAAGCCGGGAAAAATCATGTCTTCAACAACATTACGATCAACGGTATAAAAAATATACCGGCAAGCCTTTCTATAGATTCCACGTGGATGTTTTCGGCCAGTCTAAAGCAATTCCTGGATTACATCATGAAGGATGGGAAGCCTTCGACCTGTACCGAAGATGAAATTATCCGGGGCACCCTTGTGACACACGAAGGCGCAGTAGTCCATAGCGGCACACTCAAAGCTATGGGGAAATAACATTTTTTGTGAGGTTAAGATTGATGATTCTCGTTTTAACAGTTACGCTGATATTTTCCATTTTCCTGGGCTACAAGATCATTTCGGGTGTCCCCCCCCTGCTGCATACCCCCCTCATGTCGGGAATGAACGCGCTCTCCGGTATTACAGTGATTGGAGCGATCACAGTTTTTTCTCTTGATACTTCCCCGGTTGTCAGGGCGGGCGCCGCTGCAGCACTTGTTTTGGCCATGGTCAACGTGGCCGGCGGTTTCTGGGTAACCGGACGCATGCTTAATATGTTCAAAACGGAAAAAGAAGATCCTGATCAGGAGGAGGTGTCCTCTTGAACACACTTCCTGTATTACCTATCATGGCGGCCTGCTTGCTTTTACCAGGTTTTCTTGCCGGAATCAGGCTGATGCAGTCCCCCCGCACCGCGAAATGGGGCAATGCCCTGGGAGCATTGTGCATGGGGCTTGCTGTGGTATTCACCATGCATCAGACCGGTCTGTATTCAAATCCTTTGCCATGGCTATGCATCGGCGCGGGCATGCTGATTGGCATATTCATTGGCCATCGGGTAAAAATGATCGAAATGCCGCAGATGGTAGCATTGCTGAACGGCCTCGGCGGGCTTGCATCCGCTATTGTGGCCGGCGCCGCCACAGCCGATACAGGGCAGGAATTGAACTACTTAAGGTATTTTTGGCTTGCCGCGCTGATCGCACTTTCAATAGGCCCCATGACCTTCAGCGGCAGTATCGTAGCGATGCTGAAGCTGCACGGTATGCTGAAAGACAGCGAATTGCCCCTGATATCGGGCCGTTTTTTTCCCCGCATTCTGCTCGCAACAGGCTTTTTACTTGTGGCGGCGAGCATTATCAGCCCCGGCCTTTACCATCCCCTTCCGGCTCTGCTTATCGCTTCGGTTTTTTTGCTTTACGGCCTATCGACCGCATGGAGGGTCGGTGGAGCGGACATGCCGATACTCATCGCGCTCCTCAATTCTTTTTCCGGCATCGCCGCTTCCGTATGCGGCCTGGCGGTGGAGGATCCGCTTCTGACCGGCGTCGGAGCGCTGGTGGGCGTGGCCGGATTGATACTGACCGCTATAATGTGCCGCGCAATGAACAGAAGCCTTTCGGCGGTGCTCGGCGGTTTTACAGTTTCCGGGGCTGTCATTGAACATGCACCGATCAAGTGGGAAGAACCATCCGAGAATGAGGAAACGCCCTCTCTGCAAGATATTCTGCAGAGAGCCAGGAAAGTAATAATCGTCCCGGGCTACGGCATGGCGGTCGCTCAGGCACAGCATGCTGTAAAGGACTTGTTTCTGGCTCTTGCCGACAAAGGTAAGTCGGTCAAAATAGCGGTACATCCTGTAGCAGGCCGCATGCCGGGGCACATGAATGTACTGCTCGCTGAAACAGGCCTGGATTACGAGCACATATTTAACCTGGATGATATAAACCCGGAATTCCCCGAAACAGACCTGGTCGTAGTGGTGGGAGCATGTGATGTAGTCAACCCTGCTGCCAACACCGCTGAAGGCACCCCTATTTACGGCATGCCGGTGCTGCGAGCGGATCAGGCCGATAAAGTCATCGTGTGCAACCTTGATGCACGCCCCGGCTATTCGGGAGTTGAGAATACACTCTACACGAAGAGGAACGTAACGGCATTATGGGGGGACGCTTCAGAAACCGTACCGCAGCTTATTTCAATCCTGACGGGTAGCGATCCTACCTCTTGATTATAAACATTGCATGCACATTGAGTGAGGATGGTGGATCTTAAATTTGAATGCTTGGAATGCTTGTGCTTGTGGTGTCACCACAGCAAAGTCTTCCTATAAAGTGAGATATGGAAAAAAAAAGCCGTAAAATGGTTCTTGTACGCGTTTTTCGGGGGGTGTTTTGGGCCTGTAAGCCTTTTTAAGGAGGTGTTTCAATTATGCCACGAGCCAATCGATATATGCTGCCCGGTTATACCTACCACCTTACCCACAGGTGTGTGAACAAAGAATTTCTTCTGCGTTTTGCAAAAGACAGGACAACCTACCGCAGGTGGTTGCTGGAAGGTGTCAAAAGACACAAAGTCGTAATTTACGGCTATTGTATTACTTCCAACCATGTGCATATAATAGCACGCGTCGATGACACTGAAAATGTGGCGCGAATGATGCAATTGGCGGCCGGCCAAACGGCCTTGGCTTATAATCGCCGAAAAGAGCGCACAGGCGCTTTTTGGTCGGAACAGTATCACTGCACTCTGATCGAGAACGGTGAACATTTCAGGAGGTGTATGAGTTATGTGGATCTCAACATGGTTCGCTCCGGTGTAGTTACGCATCCAAGGGACTGGAAATGGTGCGGCTACCACGAAATTATTGGTCAGCGACAGCGCAACTGCTTGCTGTCAATCGATAGTTTGCTCGATTTGCTGGGTGGACAGAGTCGAATCGATTTTGGCAAAAGCTATGCCCGGGGAATAGATCTGATGGCAGGCCATGTAGGCGTCGGTCAATACAGCCTCAAGCGACAGCCGGAATGGACCGAGGCACTGGCAGTGGGATCTCAGGATTTTATTAAAAAAATAGAACGGCAATACCAACACCGATTTTCAATGAAAACTGAAGCAAAACAGCACGAACGTGGCTCTCAGTTCTGGATTTTAAAGGAGTCCGAGACGCCTTACAGGCTGTTTTCCCCCCCTAAAAAAGGCCTGTAAGCCTCTTTTTGGCGGGGGCTTTTGATGTTAAATATATTATTTATAGTAACTTGCTGTGGTGACACCACAAGCAACACCCTGGCGAGCTTGAGCGTGTCGCAGCACATAATGGTCCCCTCATTCTAAAACGATACTTCGGGTTCGGGCAGCGGTCGCCCTATCTCCTCAACACGATACCCGAATCCGGGCCCCTTAAGTGAGGAGATATCTATACAGCCATGGTGGCGTTTGTAGATGCCCGGGTGAATTTTTTCTTCCCATTTTGACAAATCAGGGCAGAATTGCATACTGTTTGTTTCCAGTCCCATCATCGGATTGGCGTGCGCGCCCATTAAGCAGTGCGGTATCTGGGCGAGCATGGGATTTGTCAGGTCCTGAACCATCAAAGCCATGCCGTGAGCCCCGGCCCAGCTCAGAGCCAGC
>JAGYMJ010000084.1 GCA_018400625.1 Planctomycetota bacterium | reverse complement strand
CGGCACAGGGCACGGTGGGGATGAGGCAAACGGGGTTCACTGAATATTTACCACAGAAGAGCTTTTCATCACTTAAAAGCCGAACGAGAGTGATGTCTTTCGTTTGACCAAAATCAGACGTAAGCTGGGGTTGGTATGTCTGATCATTAATTTTCCACCGGTTTAATCGTTGGTTTTCCCGGTGCAGTATAAGGGTAAGTCCTCAGTGAACCCCGTAGCATCCCCACCGTGCCCTGTGCCTGCCTGTGCGTCGCACGCAGACAGGCCGGTGGAGGAACAACATGGTTCGCTGAGGACTTACATCGGGGGTCGATTGAGCAATTTCAAGTGCCTACGGCATAATCGGAGACAGTTCCCTGTCGCGCTCCCTGCGATGCCTCCAATAACTAATTGCGCCTACAACCGCACCGCCTGCGACCACAGCTCCGAGAACGGGTGTCTGCATTGCCCAGCCCGGCGCCCAGCCCGGCGCGGGCAGCGTCGCCGGAGCGGGAACCGCAAAATCTAACGTACCCGGATCGGCCCCCTCTACGATATCCACTATTGAAATAATACCGGGGTTGCCGATTCGCACCACATAACGCCCTTCCGGAACATCCTCAAAAACAAACCCGCCATCTTCATCTGTCATCGCGGAAACAACATCTTCGCCGGTCTCATCATCAAGCAGGGCAACATCTATATTATCGTAGGGGGTGCGTTGGTCGGACCGCAGAGCGGTTCCTCTTACCTCGCCCGGGGGGAGAGAAAGGATGTTTTGGGAACGGAAAACGAGATCCGGAAAAGCCGGCACACTTATTCTTCCCTCGTCGGCGGCATCAACATCTACGACGGCAACGGACAGCATTAAGATTCCAAGTAACAGTATCAACCCGCCGCACTTGACTCCTGCATTTGCATTCACATATTTACTTTTCATATCACTGCCCTCCGCTAGGCAAATAGTAAAACTTTCTCAATAGATTTTAATTTCCAATAACAATATTCTTTTATAAATGTTAGTTCAATTTTGATGTTTTGTCAAGTAAATAGAGAGATTTCAGTTATTTTTTTTATTTCTGCAATTAAAAAGCTCTCTAAATTGTCCACCCCACCCCGATCCCAGCGCTTTTCCCCGAAATGAAATATGCGCGTGCGGAATTGACCGACCGGGCAGATCAGCCGGGCGCTGGGAGCGGTTGGAATACCGGCCACCCCAAAAAACAACGGCAACAAACATCTTGCACGTTTACCCCGTATGTAACCGCTGCCGGCGCCCCGCAGCCCGACAATTGACACCAACACCCCACAACCGCCATGCAAACCGGAGCAAGCGTCCGGCAGCGGTGCGCCCCCCCGTATCATTGCGCACCGCGCCCCGTTCGGGGCGCCGATGTTTTGCGTTCCAAAGTCTCCGCGGGTTCAAAACCCGAGGCTACCCAATCATTGCCCATAGCAGGGCATAACGGGCCGGCATCTCCATAAGCGGCAGGAATTAACAAACGGCCGATGTCCATATGACTCCTAAGCTTATTGCTGTTCGCCGTTACTCAAGAGCTTAACAGCTTAAATGCCTATCACAACCGGGCATTTTACGGCTTTCCTCACAGCACAGCAATCAGGCCCAGCAAAACATAGATCGTGACAATTGAAGCGGCGACGGCGATATTGCGGAGGGGGCGCCGCCTTAGCAGCAATTTGAATAAAAGGACTATAATCAGAGCGAAGATACAGGCCATGGCGGCGTGGAATTGTATGAAGATATCGGCGCCCGCCAACGGGAGGGCTATAAACGGGACCAGCCAGGAGGCGGAAAAAAGCAGCATTTCGAATCCGGTGGACATCAGAATTCGACGGCGGGGATACACGCTCTTGTGTCCCAACAGCCACAACAAAGCCAGTGCGGCCGTCCCATACATGAGAGGCAGCATCCACGGAGACTTATCCGGGGCGATCATATAGAAAAAAAACAGCATGAAACAGGCGGCGTAGAGTATCCCAAATCCTATGAGTAGTCGTGTGCGGCTGCCTTGCCAGGGGTACAGGAATGCCACAAACAATGCGGTTCCTATAAGCGCAATACCTAAATAGGCGGGCAAAGGGATTATAACCGCCGGTAGCAGCATCAAGACGGCCAGCAGCATGCCCGTGATCCCGAAAAACCAGGACAAAGTTTGCCTGTCAAGCTTGGGGCTGACAGCGGGGTGGCGAAAAACACGCGAAACTATCCGCCGTGTTTGCCGTTTCAACCGATTTATTCGCGTAGGCAGGGGTACATCAAGGCGTTCGATCATGTGCAGGGCGGCATAGAGGATGGCGAGGGAAACGATTACGGTAAAGAACCGGACCCATTCCGGCAGCCCGCGCCCGAACCAGGCGAGGTAGCCGAGGGCAAACATGATAACATAGATAACAACAACGGATTCGTTATGCCGCAAGCCAATCCTCAGCAAGCGGTGATGGAAGTGCTCTTGATCCGCTTTGAAAAGATGGCGTCCGCATAGTTTCCTGATGAACATGACCCAGAGCGTATCGACGATAGGCAGTGCGAGCAGGGTGCCGAGCATAACCGGTTCGATCCTCCCATGGGGAGCGTCGGTTTGCGCCAGTCCCACAGCGATCGCCGCCATGGAATAGCCCAGCAGCAGGCTGCCGGTATCGCCCATAAACAATTTTGCGGGGTAATGATTATGGCGCAGGAAACCCAGCATCACACCGATCAGTGCAAGACAAATGACCGTCCAGACGACGGCGTGGTTTTCGTAGCTCACGAATGCCATGAACAGAGCGACGATAATGCAGACTCCCGCGGCCAGGCCGTCGAGTCCGTCGGCCAGATTAATGGCGTTCATCACCCCGACCATACAGAAAACGGTAATAATCGTTCCCAGCCAGACGGGCCCTGTAGTGATCTCACCGAACCCCAGAAGGTTGCCGAAGGACTGCAGGTAGAATCCGCCGGCGAGCAGGAAGGCCACAGCTGCAAGGATTTCGCCGAGGAATTTCATGCGGTGAGAGAGCCCCTGGGTATCGTCCATCAATCCGGTGAAGACCACAAATCCGCCACCCAGCAAAAAAGCTCTGACTGTACTGTCCTGCATACCTAAACCGAGAATCAGAACGACGGCCAGCGACAACGCCATGGCCAGCCCGCCCATACGTGTCATGGATTCACGATGTATTTTTCTCCCATCCGGATGGTCGACGACCCCGAGTGCTCTGGCTAACTGGCCGGAAAGCGGCACCAGGATCACCGCCAGTGCGACCGCCCCGAGGAAGACTATTCCCAGAAGATAGTTTTGGGAAAGGTATTTGTTGATCATAACAGAGAACAATTAAATAAAATAATGGGGAAATTCAAAGTTGAATCGTAAGCATTCAGCGTAAGTCCTCAGTGAACCACGTGGCATCCTATCGCACCTTGTGTGGCATCC
>JAGYMJ010000083.1 GCA_018400625.1 Planctomycetota bacterium | reverse complement strand
CGGCACAGGGCACGGTGGGGATGAGGCAACGGGGTTCACTGAATATTTACTATATAAGGTTTTCAACAGGAGTTTATCAATTGCAAGCCCTCAGTAAAACACGATGTTCCACCGCCATGCCCCATGCCGGTGGGATAATGATTAACCACGACTTGTCCAGAACTTTCAACCGTAGAGATATCGACGGGAGGAAAAAGATATGCCCGAAAAAAAACCAATCGTTATGATCAGCAGCTGGCCGCCGCGCAAATGCGGAATCGGAACTTTTGCAGAAGAAGCCCTCGAATTCATCCAAAAACATGACCCTGACCGGCCCCTTTATGTGATATCACACACCGATGGGGAAGGAGAAAATGTTTTTCCTCTGATCGATATCAACAACAAAGATTGGCATTTACCCGTTGCTGAAAAAGTCAAAGAACTGGAGCCCTATGTTGTTCATCTGCAGCATGAATACGGTCTATATAATTATTTTGATCAGAACGGGGATCCCGACAACAATGCAGGCTTTTTGCGTCTTCTCGATGAACTGCAAGGCATACCCACGGTCGTCGAACCGCATTCCGTGCATGGCCGGATGAAAAAAGATGAGGAACAGTTTATCAAAGAACTTACTCCACGATGCGGCGTATTGCTCTTCAAATGTCACTATCAGAAGTGGCGACTGGAATGGACATTTTCAACTTACGGTTGGGAAATCCCCCAAAACATTATGATTGTTCCGCATGGGGCACGCCCTGACCGGCGTTATGCTATAGATCAGGCTGACGAACTTAAAGAAGAGATGGGCCTCGGTCACCTCAAAGGAAAACATATCATCGGGCTGATCGGCTGGATACAGAGAAATAAACGCTGGGATGTCGTCACAAATATGTGGGAAGAGATTCGGGCTGAAATTGAAGATAAAACCGGTGAGGAGTGGGTGCTGCTCGCTGCCGGTGACCTGGGTAATCCCCATGACATCGGCGATTATGCCGACTATCTCTCAGGGGTGAATCTTTTGGCGGAAAAGGGGGCCGCGGAATTTTTCAAATTTACTCCACGAGGTGCCATATATTATAAAGTTATGGCCGTATGCGATTTTGTACTGCTGCCCTCTCTGGACGAGACACAATCCGGCACCCTTGCCCGTATAATTGCGCTGAACAAACCATTCATAACGACCGCCCCCATGGAGGGGCTAACCGCTCAGACTTTGGAAAGTGGGGGCGGATTGCTCTTCACCAACCGTGACATGCTCCAGAAACAAATCATACGCATGGCAACCAATGAAAGCATGCGCTGGCAATTCGGCCATAACCTGCATCAATACTTGCTGTCGGAAGTGAGCTGGGAGATAATTGCCGAAAAATATTTCGATGCTTACAGGATGGCCAATGCGCAGGAACACGATGGAATTCCTGTCGATATCCCCCCGGAGTTCTGAGATACTACGCGTTTTCAGAGACTTCGCCCTAAAAACATAGCGCCTATCGGCTCAGTTCGTCTCTGCGGTGCCGCAGACATAAATATTCAGTGAAACACGTCATTTAATCCCCGCCGTGTGCCCTGTGCCGGTGGAATGGTAAGTATTCAGTGAACCACGTGGCATCCTATCGCACCTTGTGTGGCATCC
>JAGYMJ010000082.1 GCA_018400625.1 Planctomycetota bacterium | reverse complement strand
GAATCATTATTCCACCGGCACAGGGCACGGTGGTGATGAGGCAACGGGGTTCAGTGCATATTTACGCTGAGGGCTGCCATTTGTAGTGCAGAAATACCGCTCCACCGGTACAAGCCGGCGGTAACGTGTTTCACTGAATATTTACGATTATTTCCCCTGAAGTTTGACACAGAAGGTTTATTAACATATACTTTTATATTATGTAGAATTAACGCGGTAATTTTTTGATGAATGGTATAAGCTTATGAAGACATATGCAGCAAAAAAAGAAGATTTCAAGGCGGAAGACCGGTGTTGGTATCATATAGATGCCGAGGACAGGATTCTTGGACGCATGGCGACTAAAATTGCCGATCTGTTGATGGGCAAGGATCGGCCCGATTATACCCCCCACGTGGATACGGGCGCTTATGTGGTGGTTACCAATGCTGAGAAAATCCGTATGACCGGCAAAAAAATGACAGAGAAGCAGTATGCCCATTATTCGGGTTACTCGGGTGGGCTGAAAACTCTGAATACTGAAGATATGCTGTCGAAGCATCCGGATGATATTGTGCGCTTGGCGGTTAAAGGAATGCTGCCGCGCGGTCCGCTTGGGAGAAAGATGCTTAAAAAGCTAAAAGTGTATGTTGGATCGGAACATCCGCACACTTATCATCAACCCGAAAAGGTGGAATGAGAAAATTAATAGATTGATTAATGAAAATGCAATTTAAAATATCGACTAAATTTGAGGTAAAGAGGTTATGGCTGAATATTGGTGGGGAACTGGAAGACGGAAAACTTCTGTAGCGAGGGTCAGGTTATCTCCGGGGAAAGGATTAATTGAAATAAATGGTAAGGGGTTAGCTGACTATTTACCCCGCGAATTACATAGGAACCAGGTGACGGCTCCGCTCAAAGACAGCGGTGTTGAGGATCAGTATGATGTGAGGGTGACGACAAACGGCGGCGGGAATACGGGCCAGGCCGGCGCCATAAAACTAGGGATCGCCAGAGCGCTTTGCAAGGCCGATAATGAGCTCGAAACCGTAATGAAAGAAAACGGACATCTCACCAGGGATGCACGCATGGTCGAACGTAAAAAATTTGGCAAGCATAAGGCCCGAAGAGGAAAACAAAAAAGCAAACGTTAAAATCTGTAACGTACCCCTCCGGTGAGGAAATTCGAGCCCCTTGCATCACTGATTATTCCGTACCCCCCCGAACGGTGATGAATACGCAACAGAACCTCCCATCGGGGGTTCTGTTTCCCCGGTAAACTGAATGCTATTTCCACCGGCATGAAGACGAGGACATGCGTTGGGCCACGATCGGAACGCTGTTCAATGGCTGGCCTTTGCGTTGCATAAGAAGGCCCCAAACCGTAGGAAAGGGCAGTATTCACATACCGGTCCCAGGGGAGGCTTTTCCAACGCAGATTGGCCGCCGCGTTAAATTCGAAGTGGTCCTGGGCGCGCGTGTGGCGTGTAATATTGAATTCGGTTTCCAGTACCAGATCTTCGCTTATATGATACAGTTCCCTTGAAACGCCCGCGGTCCATAAATAGGAGCTTTGCATATCGGTTTGGAACTGAGATATTTGGCCTATCCTTGTATCCGTCCATTTCCCGCCATAGGCAAATACAGACCACCTGTTAGATTCTTGCTCTCCGGCAAATGCATGGGGGATGAGAAATAAAGCGGAGATGAAGAAAAAAAATATCCCGACGGTTTGTCTGTTAGAGTGATTTACTGTCATATGATTGAGAAATAAGTTGGATAGGGCTGGTTTTGAATTTAATCTAACGGCGACTGAATTTGAATGCCAATAATTTTATTATCCCCGCCAGAAAAGAAATGTGATATAACCGGCATAACCGGCAAGAAATATCATTCCTTCCCACCTGTCCAGTTCATGTTTGCGGCTCGTGAACATGAAAATAAACAAGAAGGTTGTTGCTGCAAGCAAAAGGATTATATCAACCTTTATAAAGGATGGGAATTCAAAGGGACTCACAACCGACGTTAAACCCAGAACCCAAAAGATATTGAGTATGTTACTGCCGATAATATTTCCAATGGCGATATCAGAATCATTTTTCAAAGTGGCTGTAACGGCTAAAACCAGCTCGGGCAGAGAAGTACCGACAGCCACGATGGTTGCTGATATCAGGAAATCACTCATCCCCAGAAAGCTTGCTATGGTCACAGCGCCGCGTACCGACCATTCTCCACCCAAATAAAGACAGGCGCTGCCCCCCAACACCAGCAGTACGATTGAAGTGACAGGTCGGGGTTTAATGTCCTTTTCCGTCAAAAAAACCCTGTTTTCCCTTGCGAGTTCAAAGACATAATATAAAAAGATTGCAAGGAAAAGCAGCAGAATGATCCCGTCAACGCGCGAAAGGACATTGATAGAGTGCATGTTGTCGATCAATGGCCTGAGCGCAAAAAAGAACAGCAGAAGCGCGGCTAAAAAAGCAAAAGGGATCTCTTTCCATGTCGTTGAATTTCTTACCTTTAGTCGCGTTAATAACGCTATGATCCCGAATATCAAAAGGATATTTGTTGTGCAGCTTCCAATGATGTTGCCAAAAATGATGCCTTCGTTTCCTTTGGTCGCCGCAAAGATACTGACCATTAACTCCGGCAGACTGGTACCGAGGGCTACGATTGTGAGCCCGATGGCTAATTGGGGTACCCCGGCTTTATCTGCCAGAGACGATGCTCCTTTGACCAGCCAATCGGCACCTTTCACCAGCAATATGAGTCCGATAAAAAACAGAAAATAGTCCACATATATCTCCCTGGAGTAGTTAAAAGGGCTCCACAAGGTAAGATCAAGTTTTGCACTGCGAGTAAATATTCGTAAATATTCAGTGAAGTGCGTCGTTTTCTCACCACCGTGCCCTGTGCCG
>JAGYMJ010000081.1 GCA_018400625.1 Planctomycetota bacterium | reverse complement strand
CGGCACAGGGCACGGTGGTGAGAAAACGACGCACTTCACTGAATATTTACGGCGGAGATACAGACATGATCGACAAAAGACGTCCAAATATTGTTGTATTTGTAAGCCATGATACCGGAAGACATATCAGCCCTTACGGCATTTCGAGCGTTGAAACTCCCAACGCCGAGCGTCTTGCCGGCGAAGGGGTTTTATTTGAAAATTCCTTCTGCACCTCCCCCGGGTGCTGTCCGTCCCGGGCGGGGCTTTTCAGTGGACGATCGCCCCATTCCGTAGGGATGCTTGGTCAGACAGGCGCCTGGGCCGGGTTCCGGTTTTCGTCTGAAGCTACGCACGCCGCGCAGCATTTTAAGCAGATAGGTTATGAAACGATGCTTTTGGGCGGTGCGCATGAAATTTTGGGGGCGGGTTGTCCGGACTCTTATTTCGACGGGATAGGTTTTGATGTTCGGCTCCCTGAAGGACGAAAACTTTTTGCCAAGGACCTGGCGACTGAAATGCCGAGCATTCTGGACGCACGTAAGAACCCTCAAAAACCGTTTTATCTCCAGATTGGCACACAGGAGACGCATACGGGCTATTTGAAGGACGGAGTCAAGCCTTATACGGAAAAGGGAGTGACTATTCCCAAATCGCCGGCTTTACACGACGGGCCGGGGGCGCGTGAACAGTTCGCCGCTTTGCAGGGCGCCGTGAACCGGTTGGATGAAGGTTTGGGCCATATTTTGAATGCCTTGGATCAACGCGGGCTGACCGAAGATACGCTGATGGTTTTCACGACTGACCACGGGCTGCCGATGCCGCGGGAGAAAACGACCCTTTACGATCGCGGTATAGGCGTATTTCTCATTATGCGTTACCCCGGTGTGTTTGAACCGGGTCGGCGTTCCCAAACACTGATCAGTAATATTGATGTGCTTCCTACACTGATAGAGGCGGGCGGGGGATCGCCTTCCGAGGAAATGGAAGGTGGGAGCGTTTTCCCGCTGCTGACCGGACGGAACCAGGTGGAGCGGGAAAGACTGTTCGCTGAAAAAACCTTCCATACATCCTACGACCCGATCCGATGTGTAAGAACGAAACGTTACAAATACATCTTTAACTTCGAATCGGTCCGTCCGGAAAATTATTGTCTGGATATTTACAATAAACCAGTGCTGTTGGAAAACCTGCACGTACTTAACAAACGGCCTGATCGTTTTGACGAATTGTATGATCTGGACAATGACCCTTTGGAAACGGAGAACTTAGCAGAAGAGCCGCCGTATCAGGAAATAAGGCATGAACTTGCTGAAGAATTGGTGCAATGGATGTCAGAGACTCATGATCCGATTCTGGAGGGTCCGGTGGCTTCTCCACGTTTTTATGATAAGCTTGTTTGGCTCAATGAACACAAAGATAAGGAGATTACTCTTTGAATAAAATGAAAGGAAAAAAGAATATTCGGCTTGGATTTGTAGGATTACGTAATAA
Source organism: Planctomycetota bacterium (assembly GCA_018400625.1). Lineage (GTDB taxonomy): Bacteria > Planctomycetota > Brocadiia > SM23-32 > SM23-32 > PUMZ01. Next base: position 846 of record JAGYMJ010000081.1, on the reverse strand, counting down.
TGGCTGTCATCACGTGCGCCTTGCACTGGAACTTCCCAATGTGACGATTAAAGCCCTGGCGGATACAGACGCTGAACGTGTTGAGAAGGCGGCCGAAATTGTCAAAGATGGCGGGGTGGATCGCTATGACTCTGCGCAGGCGCTTTTGGCGGCTCAAGACGTTGACGCGGTCATTCTCTCACTGCCCAACCACCTGCACGCTCAGATGGCTATCGAAGCCATGCATCAGGGCAAGGATGTTATGGTGGAAAAACCCCTGGCCAGGTTTCCGGATGAAGCGCGCAAAATGATTAAGGTGCGGGATGAAACAGGTCGCAAGCTGATGGTCGGCATGAACCAGCGTTTTGTGCCCACTCGTGTCACCGCACGCAAACTCATTGCGGACGGTAAAATCGGCAGGGTACAGCAGGGCTGGACGCACTGGCTGCGTGACCGCACCCGCCTCTGGGGGCCAGGGCGGGGGAACTGGTGCCTCGATTGGGAAAAATCGGGCGGTGGACCGATGATCGATCTGGGCATCCACAAACTTGACATGCTGCTTTATGTGGCCGGTGTAAAATCACCTGTAAAGGACATATCAGGTTTCAAAACATTCGGCATCGGCAGCAAAGAAGCCGCCGAGCAGGGATGCGCTTATGAAGTAGAGGATTATGCCTTCGGCCTGGTTCGTTTTGAGAATGATTTTTCTATGCGGGTCGAGGCCAGTTACTTTTTAAATATCCCCGGAGAAAGCCAGGATGCAACGATAATCGGCACGGAAGGAGCGATAAGGATTACCGGACGGGAAGCGACAATGACAACATGGCCGGAGGGTGAGCCGGAAACAACCGAAGTGCAACCGGATGA
>JAGYMJ010000080.1 GCA_018400625.1 Planctomycetota bacterium | reverse complement strand
CGGCACAGGGCACGGTGGTGATGAAACAACGGGGTTCACTGAATATTTACTCTACGGCTAATCATCATGCCACAGGCAGAGGGCACGGGGGGGGAACTATGTACTTCACTGCATATTTTTTGCAACATATTTCAAAATTTTTTTCATGTGTATCGGGGTTAATTTCAGATGAATAATGAAAATGCCGAACCGGATTGGTCTCCTGCTCCACTCCATACGAGTTGGGATGATCTTCTTGAGGACGTCAGAACGCCGGAAGATTGGGCGGAGAAACGAAAAGCAATACAACAGCGGTTTCTTACCCTCCTGCTGGATGATGCAGCGCCTGAACCGCCGTCGGATTATGATATAAAACTCCTGAGAGAGTGGGACGCCGATGAGTTTTGTGTGCAGTACATGAGCTACCTTGTTGAGCCCGATGAGCGGGCGCATGCTTATGTTGCAATCCCGAAAACACAACCTCCCAAGGAAGGTTTTCCGGGTGTTGTTTGTCTGCACGGAACGACGAACTGGGGGGCGAGACGGACTTTGGGCATGTCCCCCCCGCCGGACGATCCCCACGCCGACCGCAATTCACCCCGCGAGAAGATCAGCGGTAAGGATTATGCACGCAATCTTGTCATGAACGGTTATGTCACGATATCTCCGGAACATTTCTGCTCGGCATCGCGAATGCCGCCCGAGGGCCCTTTTGATACAGCGGCATTCTACAAAAAACATCCTGGCTGGTCAGCAGTCGGCAAGTATATGTATGACAGTCGAATTGCATGCTCGATTTTGGCCTCGAGACCGGATGTCAATAGAAATAAGCTCGGAGTAACCGGCCATTCTCTGGGCGGGCACGGCAGTATTTGGTTGGCGGCTTATGATGAACGCATACTCTGCGCTGCGCCGAGTTGCAGCGCCAGGACTTTCAGAGAAAATCCCGATCCGCTGCACTGGTCGCGTGACAGGTGGTACGTTTATTTCCCCCAGCTCAGGGAACAGTTTTTAGCCGGACGACAAATCCAGTGTGATTTCCATGAAATGATGTCACTCATTGCCCCAAGACCCTTTTTGGAACGTCTGGCATTGAACGACGGCCATCCGCCTGGGCAGGCACATCGCACGATGCTGCATCTGAAAATTCACGAACTTTACAGGCTGCTGGAGGCGGAGCCCGCACATGCCTTTTTAGCGTTCAATGACGGCCATGCTATCCCTGATCTGTCACGCACATGTTTGATAAGCTGGATGGACCGCTGGCTGAAATTCAACGGAGACCCTTTTGGAGCGTGGAAAGACAGCCCGACCCCGGTACCTCAATAAAACGTAGCGCTACCGGTCGCTTTCTGCGCCGGGAGCGCTTTTTGAACAGAGTTTGTCACGAAATCAACCTCATCCTTGTCTGGAGGAATACTTATGAATGAAGCAACGGATAAAGAATCTGTAGGATTTATCGGACTTGGAGTCATGGGAAAAAGCATGGCCGGACATTTGCTTGACGCCGGTTATACGATGCATGTTTACAACCGTACGCCCTCAAAAGCACGGGATTTGATTGAACGTGGTGCGGTATGGGGCGATTCTCCGGCGGATATCGCCCGGCATTGCCCATTGATCTTCACTATCGTCGGCTTCCCGAAAGATGTGGAGGAGGTGTATTTCGGCAATCAGGGGCTGATACCCGCGATGAAAAAGGGGGCGACGCTGATAGATATGACCACTTCGAGTCCGGAACTGGCGGAGCGAATCGACGAGGAGGTGCGCGCCAGGGGGGGGCAGGCGCTGGACGCACCGGTCTCCGGCGGCGATACCGGTGCACGCGAAGGTCAACTTTCAATCATGGTCGGCGGCGAACGTGCGGCATTTGACCGCTTGCTGCCGCTGTTTGAGATGATGGGTGAGGACATTGTCTATCAGGGGGCGGCCGGCAGCGGCCAGCACTGCAAAATGTGCAATCAGATCGCCATCGCCTCCAACATGCTCGGCGTCTGTGAAGCTATAGCTTACGCGCAAAAAGCCGGGCTCGATCCGGAAACCGTGCTGAAAAGCATCGGCTCAGGCGCTGCGGCGAGCTGGTCGCTCAACAACCTGGCGCCGCGGATGCTTGAGGGCAACTTC
>JAGYMJ010000079.1 GCA_018400625.1 Planctomycetota bacterium | reverse complement strand
CGGCACAGGGCACGGTGGTGATGAGGCAACGGGGTTCACTGAATATCTACTTTTTTTCGTTTGACTTTTGGGAGGATATAGAATATAAATCCTTTACAGGTACATGAATGGAGTCTGAATGTGTGTGAGTATTCAGTGAACCACGTTGGTCCCCCGCCGTGCCCTGTGCCGGTGGTGATAAAACTACGCACTTCACTGAATATATACGAATGTGTTGATATTAATCAATGACGTTGACATTTTTTAATATGTCAGTGGAGATAAAACATGAAAGCTGTAGTAAAGTATGAATGGGGAGAGGGCAATATCGAACTTCGCGATATTCCCGAACCAGCTCCCGGCCCTGAAGAAGTGAAAATAAAGGTCGATACCGCAGGAATTTGTGGTTCTGATTTGCATATCTTGCACGGGGATATCCAAATACCCACACGCACACCGTTTGTGATCGGACATGAATTCAGCGGGATCGTTACGGAAGTGGGGGAGGGCGTTGAACGGATAAAAGAAGGCAGCAGGGTGACGGCCGAGAATTCGCGCTATGTATGCAATTGCTGCCGATATTGCCGAACCGGTAATTATAACCTTTGCCCCGAAAGACTGGCGACCGGCTATGCGTTCGACGGAGCTTTTGCTGAGTATTGTGTTGTGCCCCGGGAAAGAGTGCATTTGCTGCCGGATAATGTTGATTTTACCACGGCGGCGCTGTCGGACCCGTCCGCCTGCATATATCATGCCGTGCAGGAACTGACAGGGATCAGCGCAGGTGAAACGGTACTTATTACCGGCCCGGGCCCGATGGGACTGTTCTCGTTGCAGTATGCAAAGGCCAACGGCGCCTATGTCATCATCTCGGGCAGAGAAAATGATAACGAAAGGCTGCAGCTTGCCGAAGAGCTTGGAGCCGATATGATCGTGAATGTGGACCAGGATAACATTGTTGAAAAAATTCAAAAAACCGATGAAGTAGAAACTGTTGATGTCCTTCTGGAATGTTCAGGAAGCCAACCGGCCCTTGAAACCGGATTGGAACTGCTGAGAAAACAGGGTAAATACACACAGATAGGAATTTTTGGCGGACCGGTCACTGTGGATTTAAATGCGCTTGTTTACAAGGAAATTAAGGCTACAGGCTCTTTCAGCCAAAAATATTCGGCCTGGCGGGAAGCTATAAAGTTGGCGTCGCTGGGTAAGATCAATGCAAGCAAACTGGTGACGCATATTCTACCGCTGGAAGAATGGGAAAAGGGATTCAGAGTATTTGAATCCGGGGTGGCAATAAAAGTCGTTTTCCGTCCCAATGAAAATTTATGAGAAAATTCTGAGAGAGGATATTGATATGGATAAAAAAGTCATAAAAACTGATAAGGCCCCTATGCCCGTTGCAAATTATTCTCAAGGAGTTAAAGTCGGCGAAACGCTCTATATCCAGGGAGTAATAGCTTTGGTTCCCGAAACCAATGAAATGCTTCAGGGCGATATTAAAGCACAGGCAGAGCGTGTTTTTGACAGTATAGAGGCGATATTGGACGAGGCCGGCCTGTCAATCGACGATGCGGTCAAGGTTACCGCATTTTTGAAAGACCTGGCCGATTACTCCGGTTTTAACGAAGTTTACAATTCCCGATTCCGCTCCGAATACCCACCGGTGAGGACAACGGTTCAGGCCGCTATGCCGCTGGGCGCATTGGTTGAAGTCGAAGTTATCGCGTGCGAGAGTTGAGATGTTCTGTGTCTATGCGTGGAATGATAATTGGTAAATATTCAGTGAAGGGCGTAGTTTTCTCACCACCGGCACAAGGCACGGTGGGGATGCCACGTGGTTCAATGGCTTTGTCGGAGTCGTCGCGCTAACTCTCAACTTCAGATCACTCGTAACTGCCCGGATAGATCGTTGAGAAATAGCCCCTTGCACTACGAAAGACATGCCCATAATTCAGTGCTCTTTCGTTTTGGTATTCACGTGCAATCTCCTGAATCTGTTCCCAGTTGCTTGTAAGCTTTTCAAGAGCCTCGGCATCATCGCCTTCACTCGCACGCAGCCGTTCGGCCAATTGAAAGCTATCGGTTTTCAAACGCAGGAAATCCAGCCCTGCTTTGACAAAATCCAGACGGGGCGCGTAGCGTTCTTTGTCCTCCCCAACTTTTTCACGCCCTTGCTGCAAGAGCGATTCAGCATTTTGGAACAAAGCGGAGTCAAAGGCGTCGTTCCATGAAGTATCCGGTTTGAACACCTGACGCCGCGCCTGCCCCAGGAGTTCCCAATAGGCCTTGACTTCTTCAGCCGCCGGGCCGAAACCACGCTGATAATAATCTTCCAAAATCGCCTCCCCATCCAGATCGGGGTCCCAGGGCATTTGTGCCATCAAATAATACAGGGGGCCCTGGGTGGCGAAGTAATTCCATACTTTATCAATATTTATGCCCATACAACCCCTTTCGTTCACAAGTCTCAGGTCCTCGATCGCCTCGGCCAGGTCGGGCGGTCCGCCCGTCTGCCAGCGGGCGGGGTTGCCCATGTTGGGTCGCCAGACAAAATTCTTTGCAATATTGGTCCAATTCAAAAATCGTTGACGGCTCGCTTGCCTCGCCTCCGGAGGTCTCTGAAAGAAGTTATGTACAAGTCCCACAATCACATTGTCATCCGGCACGGCTTCCTGAGGTGCGGGGCGCGAAAGGCCGTAGGAAAAAATCACAACGTAGTAGTCTTCATCGGGGAATCTCTCCTTCAATTGACGTCCCAACTGGTTGGCGAATCGCACCTGCCGGTCCGAAAGCGCTACATAGTTTTGCGACAGTCCCTGCCAGGTAAAACGCAAAGGTTTGCCGTCAGGATGGTCCCAGGCCCGGCAGTCCGGACAGATGCAGTGTCCGCTGGCCCAGCTATCGTTGGCGGCAGCGTTAAACACCCGACGGTGGGGGTTTTCCGCCAAAGTGGCCTCCACGTCGCTGATCCACTGTTCCCACACTGCCGGATTGGATTCACAGATTTTAGCAGCGTTGGGTCTTGGAAAACCGCTGCGCGTGCCGTCCGGCTGCAAGGCGAAATACTCGGGGTTCGTTTCGTGAAAGCGGTCCCACCAGTCGCTAAAACCGTGTCCCTGGACGCGAGTATCCAACGAATCGAGCCGAAGCCGCTGGAAACGGACCCAATCCACGCCCGTTCGCCTGTTCCCGGGCCCACTGGCGCGAAACCTTGACAGATAGTAAAGCATGGTCTGCCGCTGTCTCATGGTGGGATGATAACGGTATTTGAAGGGAGAGAATTCAAGGGTATCGCGGGCGATGATGTCCTCCTCACCGGGCCAAAGCCATCTCACATCCAAATAATCCTGCAAAAAAGTATAAACCGCGTTGGCCGTCCCGTACTCCTGCTGATAACCTTCAACATCCCGCAGACCGAACTGAAAATGGCGGGCCTCCATGAACAGATTTTCCGGGTCCCAGCGGTCACGGCCGGCTATAACAAGATGATTATCGTTGGCGGCGATGAGTATTTCTTCGGGATGTTCGAAATCAAAATTGATGTCGGGGAAAACCTCTTCCATGACGGGTTGATATCCGACCCAGATAGCGTTCTCGGGCAGGGGGGCCGGTTCACCCTCAATGACATCCGGGCGGGCACCGCTTATCTTCTCGATATAATGGGCCAGATCGTCGGCGGCAAGACGCGTTAAAGGGGGCGCATCCTCAAAAACGACTATCGGTGCCAGGCTCTGTCCGTCTTCCACCAATAGAACGTTTGCTCCATACGATGGAGAAGCGAAAAAAAACAACGTTAAAAAGGCCATCACAACTGCACTCAATCTCGACCACAATACTTTTCTCATCTTCATCTCCCTATGTTTGACAAAAATTGAAGTAAAATATTTAACGGATATTTTTTACTTTGTTAGCCGCTTAAAGCCGCTGTGAGCAACCGATCCCCGCAGGTATTCGGTCGGATCGTCTCCGCGCGCCAGGATGCAGGAGATTTCGTCGAAAACCTCACCCACTGCTTTTCCGTAGCGTTCCACAACAGATTCCGTATGCGCCAGGGTCGGATAAAATTTGGGCCCGGCCAGAAATCCTCGTTCGAGCATCATCTGTGTGTAAAGGGTACGGAGAACCTCCGCCTGCTCATTGTCGAAGCGGAAATGAGGCAGGCACGGATAACCGTCGATGGCGAGCGGAATCCCGTGTTTTTTGCCGTGTTCCCGCCATAATCCCATCACCCTTCCGCCCGATTCGGCAACGCTGCCCGGCACGTCGGTGGTACTCATCTTGTGCAGCGTTGCAAGTGCCGCGACCGGCCCCACGCTTTCTGTCCAGTAAGTGCTGCTGATGAACGAATCGCGGGCGGCGGACATCGCTTTGCCCGTGCCGATGACGGCGGCCATCGGATGGCCGTTCCCCAGCGCCTTGGCGAAAACTGCCATGTCGGGTGAGACCCCGAATTTCAGGTGCGCGCCCCCGTAGCATAGCCGCCAGCCGATCGTTATCTCGTCAAAGATCAGCAGAGCCCCCACGTCGTGTGCTCCGTCGCGAACGGATTCAAGAAACCCCGGGGCGGGGTCGCTGGACCGGCAGGGTTCCATAATCACTGCAGCCAGCCTGTCACCATAGCGATCGAGGATTTCCTGGAATTCATTGGCGTCGTTGTAAGAAAAAGTCACCGCCGTGCCGCGCAGTTCCCGCGGCACTCCAAGGGGGGCCAGACCCGGCAGCAGGTGACCGCGCAAAGCATCGCTTTCGCCGAGGTTCGCCGCCAGATACCAGTCGTGCCAGCCGCTGTATCCGCACACCGCCACGACGGAGCGGTCGGTGGTGGCGCGTGCGATCCGTACGGCCATGGCACATGCTTCCCCGCCGCATCGGGCGAACCGAACCTGCTCGGCCCATGGGTGGATGTCGCACAAAAGGTCGGCCAATTCAACCTCTTCGGGGGGATTGAGGGTTGACATAGCGCCCAGTTCCAGTCGTCTCCTCACTGCTCTGGTTACATCGGGGTCCCTGTAGCCCAGCAGGCATGACCCGATACCGTTCATCGACATGTCCAGGTAACGCTTTCCGTCGATATCCGTCACCTCACATCCGCGTGCTTCGCGGAAATATGCGGGCCATTGCCCGGGTGCCATCAGTTCGGGACGTTTACTGAGAAGCTGCGTGCCGCCGGGGATGCGCTTCTTCGCATTGACGTAAAGTTTCTGTGTTTTCGTTTCCGTTTTTTGTTCCTGTATCAGTCCAAGCAGTCTCCCGGCATTATCCGCATAGATATCCTGCATGTCGTCGGCGTTAAGCCCCAGGGAATCGGCCGCGCAATGAAGCGCTTTTATCGATTCCAGGCCGACGGGCAGGGGATTGGCCGATGGTGAGAGCTTCTCCCATTTGACCGTATCGGGCTGCAGCCAGGCGAATCCGTCGCCGAGGGTGACGCAGCGTCCCCGTATTTGATTTACCGGGAAGTCGCTCCCCCAAAGCAGGCGTCGAGGTCCGAATTGTCTTATAATGGCTGCAAGAGGGGCTTCCTCACATATGGCGGAGGTGTCGAACCAGACATTTTCCAGATCGGCAATTTTGGATACGCTTTCGACGGTATTGGGGGCGTGAAAACCGCGTGCGGCGTGTGCGAGGATGAGCCGTGCTCCGGGATACCGGCTGCAGCAGCTGCGGATTTCCCGCAGGTTATCGGGATCAGACAGCGCCGCTTTGCGCACCATATGCAGAGTTATCACTAAACCATGCTCGTGCGCCAACTCCCATGCCCACTCAGGCAGGTAGGTCGAAAGCGGCGCCTGGAAAGTGGGCCGGCTCGAACTGAACACGTGATAGGGCTTAAAACCGGCAAACTGTGGGTTCGCCAGCAGCTCCCGGTAGTCTTTCGGGCTCATCATGGGGCCTACCAGAGCAAGTCCTTTCAGTTGGCGATCGCCCGCAATCTGGTCGAAAACATAACTGTTGGCCCGGCCGAGAGCTTCCTTTTCTTTCTTGATATTGTTGGGGCTCGGAATCAGCAACCCGCCCTCCAGGCGTTTTTTGCCCACCTGCTGCGCGAGGCGGCTGCGCCACTCCGATATGCTGAGTTCCGACGGCCCATCAGCCCAGATACCTGTAGGCTCCCCTGTTTTGTCGGACCATCGCCCCAGATGCGCGTGCGCATCGAAGATACGCTCAGGCATTCGTCTCTGAATTTGCGAGGCCACCCATTTGTCATTATCATCGAATGTCCAGTTTTCGGGAATATTCATTTTTATCTCCTAAGATTATCCAACGGTATAAACCACTTAATCTAACTGTAAGAGCAGATACTGATGCTCTCTGATTCCGACGCGTTCGATACGACCATCGGCGAATAAGACCAGGGCGTTGTTTTTTTTATGCTGAGACGCTGTGGCGTCCATAAGCAGGACGGTATCCGGTGCTGCGTTGGGGCCGACATCGCCGGCATAGATATACCCTGCCCCCGGTTCGTCTGAACCGCTTCCGGGGCAGCGCAGGATATTCGTTGCCGGGACATATTCAGGGTACAGTTCACTCAGTTGTTTCGGATAGCGGTTTCCTGCGTTTTCTTTGTATTCCTGCAGCGCATCCCAGATTACTTCCATATTTGTCCGGCAATGTGTTTTGATGGTATCGGGGACAAGGAACATTTCCATCCCGCCGGCTTCTATAAAAAATCCCGACAGAGCGAGCAAAACACCGCCTGCAAGCAGTGCCGTTGCTATCAACTGTCCGCGATACTTTTTTGAGCGTCTGATCTCATAGAGTGACAGAGCACATAAAACTATACCGCTGACTGAAAACGCCCAGTGTAACAGGGAAAGTAAGAAAAAAAAGATTGAAGCCAAAGCAAAGGGGTGAACGGGTGGCAGCCTGTCTTTTTTGCGTTTGAGATTATCCTCCGCAGCCGCTTCCCGGGCAAGAGAAGAACGGTGTTTTTTGCCGTCAGCACCGCTTAAAAAAAAAGTCATTTTATAGTGAGGCAGACTGATTATGTCATTATCCCGCAGCCAATGCCATTCGGTTCTTTCACCATTGACCAGGAATCCGTTACGGGAGCTGGTGTCTTCAATATACCAGTTGCCGGATTGACAGTTGATTTTTGCGTGAACTTTTGATATTGAATCTCTATCAAGGACAATTTTACAACTTTTACTGCGGCCTATCTTTATTCCTTCGGGGGGAATATGCAATATTTGCCTCTCCCCGGAATCTTCGTTTTTTAATTCTATATAAGGCATCTTATTTTTGTAAATATTCAGTGAACCACGCGGCACATCTCCACCGTGCCCTGTGCCGGT
>JAGYMJ010000078.1 GCA_018400625.1 Planctomycetota bacterium | reverse complement strand
CTCCACCGGGACAAGCCCGGCGGTAGGAACCATTAATCAACGTGGTTCACTAAGGACTTACCCTATACCACCAGTTACAATCTGAATTTGTATGATACCCTTTCATCATAGTATAATCAAACGGAAAGTGTTTTTTGGTAATATCTGGTAAAAAATATGAAAAAGCCCAACATACTGTTCATACTGCTTGACGATTTCGGATGGAAGGACCTGTCGTGCTACGGCAGCGATTTCTATGAAACGCCAAACCTCGACCGTCTGGCATCGCGGTCCATGCGGTTCACGGATGCCTACGCGGCCTGTCCGGTCTGCTCGCCCACCCGCGCAAGTATCCTCAGCGGGAAGTATCCTGCAAGGCTGGGTTTGACGAACTACATTCACTGCGGGAAACCGGGCCACCGGGACCGCGCGCGCCTGATCGACGCTCCCTACACCCCCTTTCTGGACACACGGGAAAAAAGTCTGGCAGCCGCCCTGCTCGAACAAGGTTACGCCACCTGGCATCTGGGCAAATGGCACCTGGGAGAAAGGCAGTACTGGCCGGATAAACACGGCTTCGAACTTAACATCGCAGGCTGCGATCACGGGCACCCCCCCGCCGGCTATTTCAGTCCCTATCGGATACCCACACTCGATGACGGCCCTGACGGAGAATACCTGACCGACCGGATCACCGATGAGGCCATATCCCTGGTTCGGCAACGCGATACGAAGAAACCATTTTTTATGAACTTGTGGTATTACACCGTCCATACGCCCATCCAGGGCAAAAAGAATCTGGTCGATAAATACGAGCGCAAGGCCCGATCACTGGGATTGGATAAAGTTAAAACTTTCGAAGAGAGCGAGATACACCCAAAAAGCAAAAGCATCAGCAAACGCATCCGCCGCCGGCTGGTGCAGTCCGACCCGGAATACGCCGCCATGATCGAATGCATGGATACCAATGTCGGGCGGCTGCTGGAAGCCCTTGAAGCTGAAGGTGAACTGTCAAACACCATGGTCATCTTCACATCCGACAACGGCGGGTTGGCCACCAGCGAGGGCAGTCCCACCTGCAATGCGCCGCTTAATGAAGGGAAGGGATGGATGTATGAGGGCGGAACCCGCGAACCGCTTCTTGTGTGTTGGCCGGGCGTTACCCAACCGAACAGTTCATGCCACGTGCCGGTGATCAGCACCGATTTTTACCCGACCATACTCGATATGATCGGCGCCGAACAGATGCCCGAACAGCACCGCGACGGCATCAGTTTCGCTCCTTTGCTGAAGGGAGAAGCTGCGCCGGAGCGTGATGGGATATTCTGGCATTATCCCCACTACGGCAATCAGGGCGGCACGCCCGGCAGCAGCATACGTCTGGGCGACTGGAAACTCATCGAGTTCTATGAGGACGGCCGGCTGGAACTTTACAATCTGCGCCACGACATCGGGGAGACGCAGAACCTGGCCGGGATGCGTCCCGAAATCACGAGTAAACTGCACGAAAGATTGAAGGAATGGCGGCGGGAAATGGAAGCCGCCGAACCGGATTTCAATCCCGACTGGGAAGGATAAGTGCGCAGGTATAAAGCGCCACGTAAGTCATCAGCGAACCACATAGCATCCTCAGCGTGCCTTGTGCCGGTAGGGATGCTACGGGATTCACCGAAGATTTTATTAAGTGCAAAGCTTGTAGTGAACCCCTTGCAGGGATTTCATCCTCTTGCAGGCATTTTTGGGGGACACATCCGTTTTCTTCGACCTGTTTTGCACACAGATCTGGATGCGCACTATGAGTTTTCTTCGTTCATTGCCCAAAGTCCCTTGGGGTCGACACGTCGTTTTAGTCACGCGGCGTCGGCCCGTGGGAAAACGGGGTACCACATCCCTTGAATAAGTCCCCGGTCGGGGGACGGCACCCCACGTTGACGCATTCAGGCGAAAATATCTCTGGTTTCGATAGCAGGCTCAGACTTGCTGACTCGAAGAAAATCAGTGGAGATTGGCGCGACTTGTTCAGCTCAACCGAGACTGGGATGTTGCAAATCCGGAAGGACTGGCTGAGCAGTTTATTGCCAGTGTGTTGTCCGGCTTCGACGAACACAGTAAGGAGGATGTTCTTTGGTACATCTTATGATGAAGCTGTGCTTGTGCACTTGCGGGAGGCAGGACAAAACATCCAAAAGGTCGGAATGGTTGATATAGCTTCACGCGCAGAGTGAGCTAAAAACTTGTGGCCACAGACGCCAATAAGTGTGTTCCCTCCGCCTTTTGAGGGGCTTGTTGCCATTAAGTCGTGGGTACGTTGATGAACTGTAGAGCTTTTTTGGATTAAACATTTCGCATTTGGTCAATATCACATAAACGACAACCTGCAAGCGCGGGAAAAACTTCAGAAGGAGCTGCGTGAACTCTTCCAGTTCGACGTCTCCGATCAATCTAACAGGGAGAAATTAAAATTATGCAAGTACAGAAAATTTTTGATAAGTGTTTGGAAGGCACGATTTACGAAGGAAAACAGGTTGATGAACACGGTATTCATCTGACCGTAGGATCTATCTCTTCCATTGACGGGCCGGGACAGATTGATTTCGGCGGGGATGAACACAGTCCCTGCAGCACCAGAGAACTCACGCCGGAGAAGCGAAGCGCGGATGATGATTACGGCTGGTGGAAACTGGAAGGGGGATATTACCGGGTACATTTCAACGAATCGATAATTCCGGGAACTGGAGTGTTTATAGTTACTTCCGATGACCGGCTACTGGCGTGCGGATGTTCCGTGACGCCAACAATTGCCGCCCCCGGAAATATTGCCACCATCCTCACCGTTCCACCGTGTGGAACTGTTATAAAGGAAAACGCGCGTATAGCCCTTCTGCGCGCTATCGGCAAGTAGGCTGTCGGCAAGAGATAAAAGGGGAGCTCCATGACAGGAACGAAACAAAAAATCCATATCGGCACTTCCGGCTACCAGTATGATCACTGGAAGGAGGTATTTTATCCCGAAAACATGCCTGCAGAAAAATGGTTCGAATACTACAGCCGACACTTTGATACGGTGGAGATAAACAATCAATTATCGAGGGCCGCCCCCGGAATACCCCCAATTCATTAGGATAATTCGGTCCGACCCCAATAACCAGTCGGCTTGCCTCCTCATTCCGTCAGCTTTTCGTCCTGATTTGCTACTTCTTCTGCGACTCCGTATTTGATCCCTTCCAATTTTCTCTTCAATCGGTTGGTTATCACCGGTTTCTCGGCGTACCGATTACAGCGTTCTGAAGGATCTTCTTTCAGATTGAACAATTCACCCGGCTGGTTGTGATCTTTGTAACCGCGTTCCGTTTTGAACCAATCCGGCTCCTGAACGTCGCCACCGGTCGGATAATCGATAAGCACCCACTCACCCTGCCGAATGGCAAATTTCCCCTTGGCACTGTGGTGAATCAGGCAATCACGGGTCTGTCTGTCAGTCTGCCCTTTTAGTAAAGGAAGCATGGAAACACTGTCTTCGCCGCCATTTTCCAGCAGTTCCACGTCCAGGATGTCAGCGCAGGTGGCCATAAGATCGCCCAGTCCGACGAGCTGATCGCATTCGGTTCCGGGCGGGATCAGAGCCGGCCAGGAAGCAATGAAAGGTTCTCTGTGCCCCCCTTCCCAGGCGTCCCTTTTTATTCCGCGCCACTCTCCGATGCTGTAATGCCGAGTCCGGCAGGCTCGCTCATATACTCCCTCATCGTCGGAAGTCCGTCTTTCAGGGCCGTTGTCACTGGTGAAAATAAGCAGTGTGTTATCGACGATTCCCTGACGTTCAAGTGCAGACATTACTTCACCGACCACCCAGTCTGTCTCGCAGACAAAATCCCCGTAAGCACCAATACCGCTTTTACCCTGAAAATCCTTGTTCGGAACAATTGGTGAATGCGGAGAAGTGAGCGGGAAATAAAGGAAAAAGGGGTTATCCTTATTCTCACGGTTTGCATGAGAGTCGATAAATTCAACCGCCCGCCGGGTGAATTGGGGAATCATTGCCTCAAGTGACCAGCCGGGCAGCATCTTGCCCGGATGCCCGTACATCCATTCCGGTTTGTCCTCAGTCGGAAGCCCGGCAAGATGGTCGTCCTTGAACCAAGTATAAGGGGGAAAATTAGGGACGTCCACTCCGAAATACGAGTCGAATCCACGGTCTGTGGGGCCACCCCCGATTCGTCCGGAAAAATCTATGTTGTTTTCACCGTAAGCCGCTCGCTGCTCTTTTTGTCCACCTCCCCTTCGTCCGAACGGCAATGTATCGTTGGGATGACTTCCGTCTTTTGTCGGCCAGTCCCACCCGAGATGCCACTTCCCGATACAGGCGGTGCTGTAGCCGTTGTCGCGCAAAAGATTCGCTACAGTCGGGCGGTCCGGCTCGATCAACGCACCGTCCCAGTCCCATACAATACCTTTTTTAAGGCGCGAACGCCAGGAGTAACGGCCGGTAAGAAGGTTATAGCGGCTCGGCGTGCATACGCTTGAACCAGCGTGGGCGTTGGTAAAGCGCATACTGCTTTCGGCGAGTTTGTTCAGGTTGGGGGTCGGGATTTTGCAGTCCGGGTTGTTGCACTGCATATCACCATAGCCCATGTCGTCAGCTAAAATGTAAACAATGTTTGGTTTCTCCATTTGTATTACCTATAAATTAATTATTAAGCTAAACCTGCTTTGTTCTGGTTTATGAAATAAGTTTTACTGTGGTGACACCACAGATTCCGCATGGTCATCTTCACATCCGACCCAAACGGGGCTACTCCACGCCTGTTCACCATCGACTTGAAGGATGTGAACGTAGTAATAGTCCGTCCCGCGCTCGGCGAGGTCGTCGTGACAATACAATTCCAGGTCTAATTGGCCGTCGCCGGGGAAACGCTTCCATATCCGGCCGTTCTTGATGACGTCGACAGCCTCAATGCCGGCGGTACCGTAAACGTTGACCGTCATGTCACGGGAGCCGTCATGGTCGTTGAATTCCGCTCCCATGTGGTGGCCGGAGACAAAAAACGCCAACAGGATCCGCGCTCGGGTGGTGGCGTAACATCGGCGTGCCCACAGCGCCTTCCAAAGGCCGCACCGGGACAGTTGTTCAGCGTAGACCGCGGCCAGACCGCCGTTGTGGTTGCTCAATGGCCACCAGAAGTCGTCACCGGGGTGGCCGAAAGAATGATCCGCGCTGGCGATGAATCCCAACCTCGCCCCTCGATCCAAGGCGTGGTTGACGTAACTTTCCTCTGCCCGCGGCGTGCCGGGAATGATGGGCGGTTCGCTTTCCGACGACAAGCCGCACCCCCAATGGGAATAGATCTCCACCACCCGTTCGAGGGCGGGATCGTGCCGTTCCCAATTGGTTTGGTTGTGGAGATGAGGAATGACCATAACGGGGGAATTGCGGCCCTTCAGGTTTTCGTAAAGTTCGGACGTGTCCCCCTCTTGGATAAACGCCTCGTTGTCTTCGCGGAAATAGACGTTTTTATCACCGTCTCGGCGAAGGGGAGAAAACGTAGCCTCAAAGGCGCTGAAGGCCGCGAAACGGCCGGGTTCATTGGCGTCTCGGGCGGCGCTCCGAGTCTCCTCCCAATCCGCCTCGCATTGATCCTCGACGTGGTCGGTGACCATGCAGAAATCGAGGGCGGCCCTGTCCCGCGCGTAGACGTAGTCCTCCGCCGGTCGACGGATTCGCTCGTTGATGGCGGATGAATCGGCGGACATCCGGGAATGGCAATGCATGTCGCCCCAATACAAGCCCATCTCGCCAGACGGTGATATCTTCATAGGATTGCTCCGGGCTTGAATGCCCAACGACTCGCTCCGAACCGCAATCCGGTAAATACCCGGCTCATCGAAACCGGGAAGTTCAACCGTCATCACGCCGCGATGACCTGGTTCGAAGGTATGCTCGCCAAGATCGATCAAATTGCCACCGCGCCGCGCTTGAAGCGATACCATTCCAGTGAAATCCTCGACAATATTTCCATAGCGGTCCATCACGCGCGTAACGAGTCGAAACGGCGCGCCGACGCTACCGTATGACGGGGCGAACGCCTCCATCCGAAGAGGGCGGCCGTGGGTGAACGTCAAGAGCGGAGGATCTGGGACAAGTTGAAATCCGCTTCCCGGCGCGGAGCGACTTCCATCAACGTCGACCGCCACCTCCACGGGCCATTCGCACGCCCAAGTGGGCGCGCTGATGTTGCTCACCGCGCTCGTGCCGTATCGAACCGTCAGCGTATCGCCTGCCAAAAGTGCGCCTTTGTGAAGGGACACGAAAAGGTAGTCGATCGTGGAGAACTCGAAACAAGGCTTGCCGTTGACCATCGGAAGATGATTGGACGATTGCCATTCCACGTCGGGATTAGAGCACGACACGGGGCCGAGCGGATCGTTTTTGAGAACGAGCCCCGGCAACTTGAAACGCAACACACCGCCGGTTTTCACGCCGACAGCTCCCGCGGTGTAGGTCACCTCTATGCAAAAACGGCGGCCCACCTCAATGGAATTACGCTTCGGCTCGACAGTGACCGAACCCACGTTCTCGCCGTAACGATCTTTCCGCATCGCCCTTGCTCCCTTAGCTGAAAATTTTAAAATTTTTTTTCGAAAACCCCATAACTACATCTGTAAATATTCAGTGAACCCCGTTGCCTCATCACCACCGTGCCCTGTGCCGG
>JAGYMJ010000077.1 GCA_018400625.1 Planctomycetota bacterium | reverse complement strand
ATAGACACGTAGTGCTTAATCGTCATTCCACCGGCACAGGGCACGGTGGTGATGTTACGGGGTTCTCTGAGGACTTGCTGATAATCGGGCGGACGTTTCAATCGATGATTGATAAAGCCGGTTACCAATTATCAAAGACCAATGATCAATTAGCAATTAGCAGTGACCAATTACTGAATACCGAATACCGAATACCGAATACTTTCCCCTGGAGAAACGGGGTCCGCTGAATATTTACATCTTTACTAATTAACTACGGGCATATTTTTTAAGGAGAAATCACATGAAAAAATGGATCGTTCTGACTGCAGGAGTTACTCTGCAATTGATTTTTGGTGGCCTTTACGCGTGGAGCGCGTTCGTTCCGGCGTTGACGGAACAATACGGCCTCAGCAACGGAGAATGTGGATTTATTTTTGGAGTAATCATCGCTGTGTTCACCATTGTTATGATTCCCGGTGGACGGCTGATGCACAGGTGGGGGCCGCGGATTGTCGCCACAGCCGGTGCCGTTCTGTTCAGCTCAGGTTATGTTGCCGCCTCATTTTCAGGAGGGAATTTCATCTTGCTCCTGCTGAGTATCGGGGTGTTAAGCGGAGCCGGAATCGGCGCGGGGTATGTGTGCCCACTGTCAGTCGGTATGAAATGGTTTCCGAACAACAAGGGACTGATCACCGGAGTGTCCGTGGCAGGATTCGGAGGCGGAGCCATCGTGTTAAGTTTTTTCGTTCAATATTTCCTTCAAACTGTTCAATTAGACGTCCTGCAGGTGTTCCGCATTATCGGTTTGGGTTTTGGAGGCGTGGCGCTGGTTTCATCTCTGATGCTGAGCGAGCCCGGCCGGACAAGCGAGGGGGACGGAGAAAAACAGAAGCCCAAAGGCCATATCAAAGTCCATCTGTTAACCAAAAAATTCGGGGCACTCGCACTCGGAATGTTCGCTGCAACTTTTGCCGGTCTCCTCACGGTCGGCAATCTTAAACCGATTCTGCAGGATGCCGGACTGGAACCCACGGCAACCACGCTGGGGATAGCTCTTTTCGCCGTGGGGAATGCTTCCGGTCGGATCATCTGGGGCCAGCTCTATGATCGGATCGGGCCCCGACCCTCAGTCTTGTTCTCACTTTTCTCCCTGGGCATGGCCGTGGTTCTCTTTGTTTTTGTCATGCCCGCCCCATATATGCTCATTCTTTCCATATTAACAGGTTTGGGCTTTGGCGCCGCTTTTGTAATCTATGCGTCCTCAATAGTGGAATATTTTGGAGTTGAGCGTTTCCCTTTCCTTTATCCCCTATGCTTTCTTGGATATGGACTGTCCGGAATCATCGCCCCCGGGTTCGGCGGATGGATTAAAGACGTAACGGGATCTTTTGCCCCGGCGATAGGCATCAGCGCGGCCGTTGTGTTCTTATCCTGGGTTCTGGTTGCTGTCACACTCCCCGCCGCAAGGAAGGTGACTTCGGGTGGCGCGATCAGCGAAAATGCTGCCGGGGACGATGCGTCAGAGTAGCGATCCCGACGCGGATATATATTGAAATGGCGACGACGTCCCTGCTTCATTCGATTTTAATGAAACATTATCCGTAAATATTCAGTGAACCCCGTTGCCTCATCACCACCGTGCCCTGTGCCGG
>JAGYMJ010000076.1 GCA_018400625.1 Planctomycetota bacterium | reverse complement strand
CGGCACAGGGCACGGTGGTGATGAGGCAACGGGGTTCACTGAATATTTACTATTTCGTGCAAATGTCGTGAATTATGCAACAGACTCAATATCTTTTTGTGTTCACTTCACATCAAACGGGAGATGGTTAAAATGAAATATGGAAAGTATGAGCATAAGAGAGGTATGTTTTTCTTTTTGGTGGTATTTTTAGCCGCCGGCGCCCTGCACATCTCGGCCCGTGCGAGCCAGCCGGAGAATGCTTTGCTTGGTGTTGAAGTCATCGAAGATGTTCTGCCGGTCTATGTGGGCGGCAATTTCCGCGATCCGCGACCGCGCGATGAGTTTCCGCCCCTGCGCGTGCTGCTTTCACGCCACCGCTACTGGGCCCAGGACGGACATATGGATATTGTCGTCCGGCTGGATGATCCGGATGAGGGTGCGAACCTTTCGGATTCCCTCCTCAAGGTCAGTATCAGCGACGCCAAGGGCTCGGACCTTTCAGAGTTTTCCATCGACCCCGTACCGGGCGATCAGTTTATCTTCTATCCCAAACTCCCCGAAGGTTTTCTCGGTGAGGGGGTTATTCATCTGGTCTGGAGCCGCGGTGAGGAAATCATCGCACAGGATACGCAGGAATTTCTGGTCAAGAAGTTCGACGAGCCGGCCGATGCGCACGGACGCGTTCAACTCCGGGTGAGAAATGAAGATGCTGTCACCGGCGCCGGGGTTCCGGTGACGGCGGGCGTGCCGTTCCCGCGCGGGGTGCTCGATGACGCTGCTCACCTTCGGCTTGTTGATGAGGAGGGAGATGAGATGCCGCTTCAGGTCAAGGAGACGGCGCGATGGTCCAAATTCGGGTCGGTAAAGTGGGTGCTCTGTGACTTTAAGGTCGATCTTGTCGGGGAATCGCGTGAGCTGTACCTGGAATACGGGCCCGATGTCCACCGCAGCGAGCGCAACCTCATAACTGTTGATAAAACCGAAGGGTTCCCGCTTGTGGATGCGGGGCGGATCAGGATCGACCAGGGGCTGTGGTTCGACGCAGAGGATGACGGACGTTATGAGCAAGTTCTCGACGAAAAAGCTCTTAGCGGTGCTTTTGTCGAGCATGAAGACGGGCGCATCTACCGCGCGCCGGTCCGGGACACGTATCAGGTGGAAGAAATGGGAGCGGAAAAGGTGGTGATACGCCGCGAGGGGTGGTATAGGGAGAATATCGAAGATCGGGAGTTCTGCAAGTATGTGACCCGTTACGTGATCCATCGCGACAGTCCGCTCATGCGAATATTCCATACGTGGATTTTCACCGGCGACAGCAACCGCGACCGGATCGCGAACATGGGCTGGCAGTTCGCTCTGGCACCGGGTCTCGAACGCGAGGGCTTCCTGACCGGATTCGACAGCGAGGGTACATGGATCGACGGCGATTATCTGCTCCAGTATGATTACGAACATTTTGATGTCGTGGACGGCGAGAACGTCGTGGAATACCCGGGGGGACGCGCAGCGGGAGCGGCGACGGCACGCGGTAACGGTGTCAGACTTTATTTCGGAGTGAAGGATTTCTGGCAAAATTACCCCTCTGAGCTGGAATTCGCCGACGGTTCGCTGTGGTTCCATAACTGGCCGCGGCACAATCTTCCCGCAGGGCATACATTCGATAAAGAGTGGCTTGACGAGAGGGGTGATCCGCCGAAATCATCGGCGGCGCGTTACGCGCACGAGGCTCCCGACAGACTCACTTCCCAGGAATGGAAGTTGAACATGCTCCAGCTTCGGTATGCGCACGAGGGTACCGTGCTGGATTTCCGGCTGCCGGAAGAGTTCGGCCGATTTAACTTTTCTTCCCCACCCCATTGGCCGGAAGATAAACCGGAGTCGGCGAACGCGCAGGGTATTGCGCGCACAGAGGAAATGTGGCTCATCATGGCTCCTGACAATGAACCGAAGGAGAAAAAGGGGGATGTTCTACAGGGGTTGAATGAAGAACGATTACGGGCGACAGTTGATCCGGTCTGGGTGGCGGCGAGCGGGGCTTTCTACGAGATGCACCATCAGGACAGGGATAATTATCCCGAAGCGGAGAGAAGCTTCGAACTGATGGCGCTTTCACCCGGCCGGTGGCATGAGCGGTTGGGCATGTACGGCATGTGGCTCCACGGCGATCAGTTCGCCTGGGGTGGAGTATCGCTCGATTCCAAGGACCCGGCGGTTTATCGTGCGCTGCGCAAGGCCCACCACGGCTGGCCGTATTCGTGGGTGCCTTACGCCCGCAGCGGTGACCCCCGCCTGCTGAAAGCCGCGGAAAGGGCGACGCGACAGTTAACCGACGCCACTTACTGCCATTATGCCGGCGGTGAACTCAAGGAGCGGATGGAGGTTACCGATTTTCCGCGCCGCGTCGGCATATGGAATACAGGCCCTATCCCCTGGGCCGGGGGCAACACGCCGATGACCCGGAGTCAACACAGCGATATCGACAACATGCTGCATTCCTGGTACCTGACTGGATACGGCCGCGGGAAAGACACCTTCCTCAGTTGGGCCGAACATACTAAAGTGCAAGATGAGGTGGGCTCGCGAGGGGAGTTCAGGCCCGGGCCGCGCGGCAGCGTGATTCTGTTGAAGGCCTGGACGGAAAGCTATGAAGCGACCTTCGATCCATGGTTTTTGGTGGCCGCCCACACGGTGGCACTTGGACATAGGGACCGGTACAGAACCGGCACGCATAATTATAATACCGGCAACCGGGAGTTCATGCGGTTTTCAGGGTGCCCGGATTACGAAGAATTTTATCTGGAGCTTGCCGACCGCTATGGCGATCCGGCACAGGCTCTGGGAGGCTGGGAAAGGATAGGATTGCCGGTGGGCCAGATTCAGGCCTTCGCCTGGCATCTGACCGGTGATGAGTTTTACCTCGGCCGAGCCGCGCATTATGTGGACTGGATCGCTCAGTCGGTTTATGACGCGGACGCGCCGGACTATGTGACGGGGCAATATACTTACGGGCACGGCACCGTCATAGGCACAAGCTACAATCTGAGACATTTCCCGCTCGCCCTCGGGGCCGTAGCTCGGGCGGGCTATGAACCGGAAAGAATCGGTTCGGCATTCGCTCTTCGATGGCGCTCTCCCGGTTTTGATGTTGTGGTGAGAAAAGAGGCGCAAGAGGCCCTGAACCTCCGCCTGTCCGGCATGTCCGCAAGGTTCCTTGGTTATCATCAGGCCCGGGAAGGTGAAACAAGAAATTATAAAGTTGTCGGCCCGGACGGTGAAATAGCGTTGTCCGGAGATTGGGAAGTTCAGAAGAGAAAAAACATTGAATTGCCGGCTGAAGCTCCCGAAGGGGAATACCGCCTTATCAAAGAAAGCGGGTTCGATGTGCCGGTGACTGAAGCCGGCAAAAAAGAAGTCATCGTGCTGGAGCCGGGACAGCAAATACCATCATCTTTCCGTGAGGGCCGGTTCTGGTTCAAAGTGCCGGAGGGGGTGGAAGAGTTTTATGCGGAAATCGGTTTGCCGCACTCGCGCGGCAGAATGTCCATCTGGGGGCCGGATGGTGAAAGGGTCTGGAACTATAACTACCACCCCCATACACACCAAGAGAGCAGTACCGTCCGCGCCGAGGTGCAGGTCGGGCCGGAACAGGCCGGTCGGCTCTGGCTTGTCACCGTGCCGGGACATAACGGCGGCCCCATCGCGATGGATCCGCAGATACCCCCGGTCTTCGCTGCTGACCGCGCCCGCTGGTTCATGCCCCAACATGTCGATATAAATCAATGAAAGCAATTGGAGGCATATCAATAAATAAGTCAAAGTTAAAGGAGGTTAATATGCTTAGACGGAGCAGAAACAGGAAAAGGCGGCTTCAGGCTCACAATATGTGCATCATTGCCGTATTGCTGCCGTTCATACTGCTACCGATCACCGCGTTCGCAGAACGCATCGAAAAAGCAGAGCAGGAGGTCACTCAAACAGAACTTTTGCGTGATGCTATGGAATCCCATTACTGGGAAGCCCGGCTGAAGGCCGTGGATAATCTGCACAATGAATCTTCGTTGATAACTGTTGCGACAGAATCTGAATATGCGGATGCCCGCGTGGCCGCAATCAAGAGGATTAACCGGCAAGACGTGCTGGAAGAAGTTGCTTTGAACGACGATTATTGGACCGTTCGCCGCGCCGCCTTGAAAAATCTCACCGATCAATCCGTGCTCGCGCAAGCAGCCGCGCTGGATGCTGACTGCAGCGTTCGCCGTGCGGCGGTCAACAATATT
>JAGYMJ010000075.1 GCA_018400625.1 Planctomycetota bacterium | reverse complement strand
CGGCACAGGGCACGGTGGTGATGAGGCAACGGGGTTCACTGAATATTTACTGAGTTTGATTTAAACAATTTTATTCTACGAAAACAGTGTATTTATGGGTCGAATGCCTATCTTAGGGCAGGCCGGTGCCAACAAGGCCGGCGAAAACGGATAATACAATAAAAACTCACAAAAATGCCTCAAAAATGGACAAAGAAATGTTGGGATATGATGCTGGGGCGGCCGGCCTTCCTGCTTTTGTCGTCTTTTGCTGCGACCATACTCGCAGGCACGCTCCTTTTGTGGCTCCCGGCGGCTACACCGGGTGAGGGCGGGCTGAGCCTCATCAATGCCCTTTTCACGGCCACCAGTTCCGTCTGTGTGACGGGACTGATTGTGGTGGATACCGGCACTCAACTCAGCGTGTTCGGACAGGTTGTTGTCGTGGGACTCATCCAGGTCGGCGGGCTCGGTATCATCACGATCTCTACGTTCATAGCCCTTGCGATCGGGGCGAACCTTGGTCTCCGGGGGGAATTTGCGGTACAGGAAACGATGGGTGAGGCCAGGAGCCGCAGCGCACTGCATCTTATCCGATTTGTGGTCACCGGCACCTTACTGGTCGAGCTTGTCGGTATTATTATTCTGACGCTGCTGTTTACCCGTTGGGGCTTCGGCCCCGGTGCTGCCCTTTATCACGCCGTATTTCATACGGTCAGCGCTTTCTGCAACGCGGGGTTCAGCCTGTTTCATGACAGTATGGTGCGGTTCGATGCGATGCCGGCCATCCCCCTGACGATTTCCCTATTATTCATATTTGGTGGTTTTGGTTTCAGTGTTCTGCTTGCTATTTTTTATTCTGTTTTTTATCGGCAAAGGTTCCCCTATTACCCGCGCATAGTACTGATTGCTACATTTGTACTGATCGTTTCAGGCACGGCCCTGATTTGGGTTTTGGAATATAATTACGCATTTCAGGACATGGAAATCGGCCATTCTCTTCTGCATTCTTTTTTCCAGGCGGTCACACCGCGAACGGCCGGTTTTAATACCTTTCCGATCCACGAAATGTCGACCGGCTCACTGGTAGTGATTATTCTGCTCATGTTTATCGGGGCCGGCCCAGGTTCGACGGCCGGAGGCGTAAAGATAACGACCGCAGTGGTTCTCGCTTCGGTGGTTTGGGCCGTTATACGTGGACGAGATAAAGTCGTTTTGTTTGGACGTAAAATATCAGAAACGATGATCTATGATGCCATCGCACTGGTCGGATGCAGCCTGCTTGTGGTCATGGCGGTGTTTGCGTTCCTCAGCGTTATGGAGCCGCACCCTCCCATTCAACTGCTGTTCGAGAGTTTTTCGGCCTTTGGAACTGTGGGGTTGTCGATGGGGGTTACGGCTGAACTGTCTTCCTTGGGTAAATTGGCCATCACTCTGCTCATGTATATCGGCCGAGTGGGGCCGCTCACATTTCTGGTTTTAGTGCGACCGAAGCAGCAGGTTCAGATCGATTATCCCCATGCAAAAATGATCATCGGATAGAATCAATCGTCAACATTTGAAAGTATTTATGGAGGTTCATGATTTATGAGAAAAAATGCGGCGGTCATAGGACTCGGCATTTTCGGCAGACGAGCCGCCCTTTCGCTTACCGATCGGGGCATTTCCGTCCTGGCTATAGATAGGGTGCATATGGTGGTCGAAGAGATAAAAGACCAGGTAGATCAGGCTCTGATTCTCGACTCAACCGACGAAACAGCGCTTCGCGAGGCCGGCATCGATCGTATGGAGATGGCGATCTGCGCCATCGGGAATCAGCATGTGGAGGATTGCATTCTGACGACGGCTCTTTTAAGTAAGCTCGGCGTAAAACGTATTTTGGCACGAGCAGGTAACCCTTTACAGGAAAAGATACTCTTTCAGGTGGGCGCCCATGAGGTCATCAATCCGGAAGAAGCGATGGCCGAACGCGCGGCATTCCGTCTCGCGCAGCCGGAGCTGAAAGAAATCATTCTCATGGGCGGAGACATAAGCGTAGCGGAAACAGCCGTACCGAAAAAGTTCATAGGAAAGTCTCTCAAAGAGCTTGATGTACGGAACCGCTATAACATTACGGTAATCGGCATCAAGCGTCCGAAAAAATCAGCGCCTGAGAAAGCTGAAGAAGAGACGAACCTTATATTAAACATCGCACCGGATCAACGATTCGAGGCGGGCGACCATTTGATCGTACTTGCGCGCGAGGAGGACTTGACAGTTCTACCGAACATATAACATTTTGAGCCGACTTCATCTTGTTCCTTTGTATCCTTTTACCGGAGCACAGCGGCTAGCAGCCCGGCCGAAAAGGTTGTAAATGGTTTGTAGTGAGCCCTTTTAAGGGCTCCGGAGTCCGGAAAATGGC
>JAGYMJ010000074.1 GCA_018400625.1 Planctomycetota bacterium | reverse complement strand
TTAGACACGTAGTGCTTAATCATCGTCCCACCGGCACAGGGCACGGTGGTGGAACAACGTGGTTCACTGAGGACTTACGTTCACGAAGGAATTACGGTTAATGAGCATCCAGACATTGATTCATTCGGGAATATCAACTTTCACCAGAAAAACCTCATACGACGGGAAAGAGTTGTTGCTGCACGCCACCCAGAGCACGCCGTCATATTCGACCACACCGGCATACCCACCGTACCCGTCCAGCTTGGCAAAAGGGGTGAGCAGGGCTTCAGAAGGATTGATCCAGAAAAGAGTGACCATACTTCGGTTGGTTGAAGCGTCCGACGCATCGGCGCGGCCGATACCGAACAGGCGTCCGTCACTGAGTTGTTTGACCACCGGGCACCCTAATTGAACCCCCATCGCTTCCCGGGCCGGCACCCGATTGCCGTCGGCATTCCAATCCACCCATAGGTCCTGCCATTGCCAGTCATCGTAGCGGGGGCCGGGGGCGGAACCAATGATGGCGCAGACAGGATTGGTGCGCGCCAGGGCTATCGCCTTATCATCCTGCGGATCGAAACACAGAGCGGTCTCATTGCAGGCGGTTTTTTGCGTCCCCGGTTCGGCGGACAGGTCATGGGGATCATAGGATAATACCTCCTCCCTATCGGGCCAGATATGTTCAGTGAGACATATCCAGTCCTTACCGTCGCAGGAATAAAGAAGCGCTCCGTCCCGGTCAACGCCGTAACAGATCCCGTTGTGCCAGGTCACGGAAAAATTGAGACGTGAGTGATGCGCGGAGGCATTACTCCAGTGGAGGCCGTCTTGGGACAGCCAGGTGACGTAAAATTTATCGACCGGCGCCACGGGAACATCCTGCACACTTTTTTCATAACGTGCTTTGGGTTGGTCGTCTTCCCGTCGCAGCGGGCTAATCCATGTATTGACCATCAGCGCTCCCTCGGGTGCGACGGAAAGATAGGGACGTCCGACAAAACCGCCTTTCCACTCAAAAAGCTTCACGGTTTCCCACTTCTCACCGTCGGCCGAACGTAAAATTCTCGATCGCCCGGTTTCCTTGAACCCGCAATACCAGTGCCCCTTGAACCTGATCAGGTCCGGGTGAACTTCCCCTCCGGTAGGGCTATGTTTGCCCAGCCACTTCCTGTCGATATCCCAAATTTTCTGAGCGTCGATAATACTCATTGATCTCTCCTGATATAAAATTTATGCCTTTTCAAGTTCCCTTCGCACCTGCTCGCAATTGAGAACCTTTTCCATCAGTGACATTTCTGTGTAATAGTAATGGTTACTGGCTTCAAACCCGATACGCGAATCGCGGCGCACAATGCCCAGCAAGGTCCTGGCCAATTCGATTTCTTCGTCCAGGATATCTTTCATTGCTTCCACAGCATCCGGACCGCGCTCACCGTCCCGGAGGCGGATAAAGCGCATTTGAAGGTAAGTGGTTCGGAAATGACAATAAGCCGCTTCGGCCACGCGCATGAGATCATCAAAGGCGTCACGGCATTCTTCACCAACTTCCGGATCGGCGGAACGCAGGATTGAAACCCCTTTTCCCCACCCTTCGCTGAGCCGGCGGAACTGTTCATCAAACACATCCGGCGGGAAGAGGAGTCCGCGCCATTTATTGATATCGTCGTACGGGAACCCGACCATTGTGGCCCGGTAACCGCTCGGTTCGGAGAACAGCAGATTCATGGGGCCGTAATTCTGGGGGCCGGTGTAGAGCATAGGTGCGCCGTGGAGCGGGAAATTTTCAAAAGCTTCACCGAATTTTCCCCACGCTATTACGACATCCGAAGCCACGGAGCCGAATTTCTTTTGGGCCATCTCTTCCGGTTCCATCTCGGTGAGCATCAGGTTGCCGCCCGGATAACCACCCAGGGTCCACCCCGCCATCAGTTCGCTTATACCCCGTTTTTCTAAATTTTTAAGGTGCTTTTTGACCAAAAACGGGACCGGGAGATACGGAACGGCGGAACACTCCCAGGTGTTGTTCATCTGCACCTTGGCTAGACGATCAATCCCGCGCTTCTTCGCCACTTGCCAGAGTTCCTCGGCAAGGAAGCCGGGGCCGACCTTGGACATGGCATAATCGCCCACGCGCCCCCTGATCCCCATCGCTTCCGTCTGCAGATACCCTTCACTGGTACACATCAACTTGATATCCTCACGCAGCTTCAAAGCCGCATTGGCGGCCCAGTTCGGGTCCCACGCCCAGCTCCAGGCGATCACCGCCGCCTCCGGCTTGACATCATGCACCCCCTCGGCGATGGTGTTATTGACACTCGCCACAATATCCGCCGGCGACTTTGTCACGCAGCGGGGACAGTAGTATTCAGCGTTACTCTTCGACTTGCAATGGGTCAGGTTCTCCGACATGGTGATCGTGAACACGCCGGCCAGTTCCGGCGCCTGGCGAAACAGCTCGCCGACCCCTTTCTTGAGGGAAGCGAGAACATCGGGATTGGAGGTACACATGGCATACTGCCCGTGAGTTTCGCGGTAAAAACCGCGCCAATCCGGTATATCGTTGTAAAAATCAGGCGGCATGGCGCGCGGTTCGTTCAAATAAAGATAAACCCCTATACCATGATTTTTAGCCTTTAGAATCAGATCATTAAGGTTGGCGATCCGCGTCTCATGACCGGCGGTATATTTATTTTCCCCGCACCAGGGTATGAGGGTATAGAGAACGCCCTGGAGCCAGACCCCGTTGACACCGCTGGCCGCCAGGTCCGCCAGCAATCCGTCGGGATAAGGCTCCAGTTCCGGGTCCAGCAACGGGTCGCCGTAGACCGCGGAATAAGAATAAAGATATTTCAGATTGAAGGAGGATTCATGATTGTCCGGGAGCGGCATGGGTTCTGCGCCACCGTAGGAATTCAGGAACTCGAAAGGCGCCGAACGCTTTTGCTGAGCGTCGCCGTCCTCAACCATGTCAGCCGTCAGGCTACGTAGGACATCGGTCTGTGCCGATTCATCGACGCTCAGGGGGGCCCAGACGACCTCTTCGGTGGACGGCTTGAATCCGCCGAGCTTGTTCCAGAGGAAGTCATCTTCCCGCAGCGTGTATTCCAGTTGTTCAGCGCTGAAATCAATCAACTCCAGCAGCTGCGGATAGGACAGCAGGTGCCAGTTCTGGCGGATGAGGGTGATGTACCCCCTTTGCAGCCAGATACGTTCGCGCTCGGGCGAGGCCCCCTCGCCCAGCCCCAATGCATTGGCTGAGTCAATGATGTTCGATTCCGCAGTTTTCAGTATCCTGGCCAGGCGGGCGGCTGTGACCAGCCCCCAGTTGCGCCAGATAACAACCTGATAGCGTTTCGGGAGATGTGAAAAGTCAAGAGCCGGTTTTTGTTCTCCCAGCGGCAGACCCGTCTTCGGACAGTTCGGCATGGGAAAAAGTCCTCCTAAAAATTATAGTCATCGTTCAATCCCACATAATATTCCGCGCTCCCCAGACATAAGTGTCATTTTTTTGCCCCATTCCACCCAACGCCACTTCAGTTAGCCACGTTTCAGCGCACTTTGCCCAGATGCTTTTCCAGAAATGCCTTCGCCGGCTTCCATTTCAGGATATGGAAGCCCGGATGGATATACACCTCCAGGTTTTCCGGTGCGCCGGCATGTTTGTAGGCGGTCTTGACCGTAGCGGCCATGGCATCGCGGTCGGGTACGTTCAACAGCTTGTCCTTTTCCCCGGCCTGAAGCTGCATGGGACGGGGCGCGATGAGGCTGAAGACCTCCGGGACATCGCCGTAACGGAGCATGCCCGGCAGATACTGGATACCGCAGGCGCCCAGCCCCCGCGAACGCTCCCGGAAATTGTTCATGCATCCGGAAGGCACGCAGGCGCGAATCCTGGGCTCATAGGCCGTGATCCACATCGTCGTACGGCCGCCGTAAGAGTTACCGATGCATCCGATCCGGTCGGGATCGACCTCATCCTGAGCCGCCAGGGCATCGACAGCCGCCTGGCCGTCCTGGATGTGGAGGCTCATGACACTGATACCGTACATTGAAGCGGCCATCTGGATCAGATTGCACTTATCATTATTGCGGTTCTCGTCCCAGTGGCCGTCGCGCCCCGCCCATCCCCACCAGGCCGGCGCCAGCACGACATATCCGTCATTAACGGCGGAGAGGGCATAAGCCCGTTCGAGCGCTTCCGCGCAATCGATCCCCTTCAAACCGGCCATCGAGTCAATACCGTATCTGGCATGCCCGTGCGAAACGATCAGCCCCGGCCGTTTCTCCCCGGGTTCGAGGTCGGCCGGTACCATGAGGTAGGCGATAAGACGTGAATATTCCGACACCTTGATACGCAGTGTCGTACGCGAGTGGGTCTCTTCCTGCACCGTTTCGAGTTCTTCAACCTCCAGGGGCACACGTTCCGGCAGCGGTCCGCGCAGGCCGTCCATCGCCTGGCGAAAACGCGCCTGCCATTGTGAAAAATCATCCCCTTCCCGGAAAAGAAGCTGAGGCTGGATAGTTGCACTGAAACGCTTGAGAAAATCACTAAAAGATTCGGGTTTAATGTTCATAGTTTGACTCCTCTAATAATAGGAAAAGCAATCAGTAAGACGGTTTAGGGTAAATATTCGTAAATATTCAGTGAACCCCGTTACCTCATCACCACCGTGCCCTGTGCCG
>JAGYMJ010000073.1 GCA_018400625.1 Planctomycetota bacterium | reverse complement strand
CGGCACAGGGCACGGTGGTGATGTTACGGGGTTCACTGAGGACTTACCTTGTATCTGCCGTTCTCTGCATGGATAAGAAAATAGGCGATTGACGGTTTACTGGGGGTTTACACTCCCCCAAACATTCGCGGACTTTGACATAAAGAAGGACGGCATTTATTGGCTGCATCACTGTCTTTTTAGTTCTGTCAGCCCATCGCTTTTCTCCAAAAATAGCTGCAAATGCGGGAACGGGATCTCGATATCGGCCGCATCAAGAGCTTCTTTGCATTTTTCAATATATTCCCAATACATCGGGAACAGGTTCCAGGGGTCTTCAATCCAGAAGCGAAGTTCCATATCCACGCTGCTGTCCGAGAGTTCTTGCACCAATACAACCGGTGGCGGATCAGCCATTATCCGGCTGTCACCACTGAGAGTATTCAAGAGGGTTTCACGGGCTTCATCAATATTTTCTTTATAAGCAATACCGACCGGAACCTTTACTCTGATACGCTGAGTAAGGGTATAATTAACGATACGTTCCGAAGCGATATCTTTATTCGGAACCACAATAGTTTCATTGTCGAAAGTGGTGAGCACGGTCGTGCGGAGCTTGATGTCTTGAACCTCAGCATGAATATCCCCTATTCTTATCCAGTCATCCGGCTCGAAAGGGCGGTCGATGGCGAGCGTAATGCCCGCGATAATGTTCGTTATAGTATCCTGAGCAGCAAGCGAAATGGCCAGTCCTGCGATACCTAACCCTGTAACCAGCGCCGTTATGTTGAATCCGAGCTGGTTGGCGATGGTCAGCAAAGCGAATGCAACGATGCCATACTTCAGAAAACGCATCATGAGGTTCTGTATGCTTCTGGAGACATTTGTCCGCCCAAGTGACTTAGAAAGCAGTCTGCGCGATATGAGCAAAAGACCCCAAAAAAACAATGCGAGTAAAACCGAAGCTATAATGGTAGGAATATAAGATATGGTTGTATCGACGATGGTTTCTATATCAATGTGATTTTTTAGCCAACTCAACATGACAATACATACTCCTAAAATTATAAGTTATCAGGCGCTTAATGGCCCTACATCGCTACGAAACTATCGATAAGTAACACAGTCATTCCTGTCTGGGGCGCGTCAGAGACGAACTGCGCCGGGGGGGGTAAATATTCAGTGCAACACGTTACCCACGGGCTTGTCCCGGCGGCAGGAACCAACAATCAACGTGGTTCGCTGAGGACTTACCCAAAAGTTTAAGTGAGAAATACATGTCTGTCAAATCTTATAATGCTTCCGACTCATCTTCCTGAAATCTGACGGTGAGACTCCATACACCCGTTTGAAGGAGTGTGAAAAATGGTAAGGATCGGAAAAACCAAGTTTGATCGCTATTTGTTTTATCAGCTCGTCGGAGTTCATAAGACGTTCGGCCGCCCGTCCCATTTTCAACCTTAAAAGCTTCTGATACGGGCTAAAGTTGCTGAAACGTTTAAATATTCGGCATAAATAAGAGCGGTCTATATAACAAACTTTTGCTATATCGCTCAAACTGTAGAGGTCATGGGCATTTTCTTCGAGACACGAACAGCATCGCAAATAAGTCTGATAGGCAGGAGAATGATATTCACTCTGGCTCCGAAAATTCTCAGCTATTTTTATCACAAGCAACTCAAGAAGTTTTCTGCAGATATCGAAACTGTACTGAGTATGCATACGCCCATTTTCCAGCATCTGTTCATAAATCCCCGCCACTGTTTCGGGTTCCGAGACCCAAACCATCTTCCCCGGTCCCAGGGAATATTTTTCAAGCAGAGCAGCGGCTTGCTCCCCGCTAAAATCGATAAAATACTTTGTCAATGGAGTTTTTTGCCGGGTCACGATTTCATGGGGGATATCCGGCCCATAAGTAAAAACCGCACCGGAGGCAAGGGTGAACCGGCGGTCATTTAAGTTTAATCGTCCTCGCCCCTTTACTACAAATTCTATGGCGTAATACGGAAAATCCCGGCGGGCTATCTTGTAGTTCTCTTTGCTGGTCTCCCGTCCACCGCAAGCCACATTGAGGGGCCCGGGCGCATCCGGGGCCAGATTAAGGAAAAAATATCTCGCCCCTGATACCTTGCGGGATATGAATCCCGGTTTTAGGACGTTGTTGTTTTTCCCCTGCCCTTTATCCATTATATTATCCCCCTTGATCGTTCGCTACAAACTTTGTTTTCAACATTCATACGGTGTCGGGTTAAGAGTTTCTTCGATAAAGGCCACCGCATTTTCAACCGGAACGTCTTTCATAAGAGGTTTGCTGCTGGAGAAACAGTAGCCGCCGCCTCTGCCCAATTCCCGGCGCAAACGTCGTATTTCCGCACGAATCTCCTCCGGCGTCCCTTTCGGAAGTAATTGTTGAGTCCCCAATCCGCCCCATAGGCACAGTTCGTTCCCAAAATGCTGCTTAATCTCATAGACGGGCATGGCTTCAGGCTGTAAACTCTGGAGCACGTCCAGTCCGATATCGATGAAGTCGGGAATGATATCAAAAACATTGCCGCATGTATGCTGAAAAGCCCATTTGCCCGACTGCTGCACGCGCTCGTAAAGTTTTGCCAACCTTGGCTTGATAAATTGACGCCATAAGTCAGGGCCGATCAGCACCCCGCGCTGGTCGCCGTAATCATCGACAAAAATTATGCCGTCAGCTCCCAGTTTGAGCAGCTCATCCACAAGTTGTAAATGACGTTCCAGAAGCATGTCATAGAGATCATGGCAAAAAGAAGGGTTCTTGAGCAGATCGACAAAAAGGTCTTCGAAACCGCGTATCATCCAACTGCACTCAAACAGTCCGCAACTGAACTGGACAATCACTATTTTGTTTGCTTTTTCTTTCTCGATAAGGGCTCTGGCATCGTTGAAACCGAGCTTAGGCAGAGGTTCATGGATGTTTTCCGGCGGCGTAACCGCCTGGTGGAGAAAAGGGGTATAATCCGGAATGGAGAATCCTTCCAAACGGGGTTTTTCTAAAACGGGACGGATAATATGCGGCGTTTCCCCTCTCTTCCACACGGAACCATGAACGTCCCGATAATGGTTTTCGTCGATAGGTTCCTGAGGCTCCCAATCGATGATCAGCCGCAGTATGGCGTCGTCAAAGCGGGCCTGCCACGCGTTACCTCCATAGTATTTGTCCAGCCTCAGCATGGTTTCGTGGTCATACCAGACGGAATAGGGGGTGGGACGCACCTCTTCAAATGCGAAGGCTTTCCGTATCTTTTCACGCGGTTTCATGCCGGCTGTATCTCTCCTTCATTAGCTTTAAGATGAATTTTCTCCTTGCAGTGCAGTTAAAGCGGTGTAATCCACTGCGTGACAGGGAGAGAAATCAACTCCCCATGCATTATTCATTTTGCAACTTTTCGATCGCCTGGGCCGTATTTACAGCCTGCAGCAGCTTACCGCCCAATCTCTCGTGTGCTCTCATAGCAAAGAAGCGGTGGAATTTGCTTCCCGATGGGTTGAGCAGAGCCACGGGGGTGGGGGCCAGAAGACCGAGCGCATGTTCGAGCTCCGTAAATCTTAGTACCCTCATTATCTGAAACGGAGTTACTGCATGGGAATAAGGTAAATCCTCTAAAATAACCGCTTCAACGTCCGGATCAGGATGCATCAGCGCATGATACAGCATAGCAATAGCCCCCTCGCCTTTACCGTACAGGTAGATTTTGCGACCTTTTACGTTCGCGATGGACTTGATTTCCGGCCACAAATGGTGTAAATCCTGCACCAGCATAGCGGTAGGTGTAAGGCCCACATGACAGCCCTGTCTGTTCAGGTCGCACCGCAGGCTTTCACGAAAGGCTGCATATCCGCATCCCCGCGCTTCAATCCCCAGCGTACTGATAGGGTGCGGCCTTGTCTGCGTCCACATATCGCCGGCGACGGGGAGCGCCAGTTGTCCTCGCTCACCCAAACCGACCATTACCGCTTCATGGCTGCCGTCGGTTGGGCCGATCTGCATCAATAATTGCTGCATACCGTCCAGGCTACCGCGCCAGGCATGACGAAAAGTATCATCGTTTTCCCACGCGCCAAACTGTTCGATATTCTGTTCTTCCCGCACATCATCCTGCAAGTGAAACACTTCCTGAGAAAGTGTTTCAAGAGCGCTTTCTTTAGTTGTATCCCATTCCTCTTTTCCTTGAGGGAGCCTTAGCTGTGCGCGCGGTGAGAGCAGTTGGGGCAGGAGATCAAGCCTGTTCGGCTGGGGCGGGTGACCGTGAAACACACTGAGTTTCTTTTCATCACCGACCCCATCCTCTTCTTTAATAGCGAGGGTGTCCACATCGGGATGTTTTTCGCCGGCTACGTGCCGGTCAAACCATCGGTGGATAGTGTCGCACGTTTCCCGGTGATTATAGCCGTGGGGGCCATCGTATTCGCAGAGTTCACAATTCTGCGCCACATCAAGCTTTTCAAAACGGGCGCGGCTGCGCTGATGCAGGGCCCGAAACTCCTCGGGGGTGAAAAGCTGATCATGACGGGCAAAACAATATAAAAGAGCTCGGGGAGCGATAAGCGCTGCGTAGAGGCTCAAATCCCTGGCGAACACGTTGCGAATATAGATACAGTCACAATGTCCCGGGCGGTTGGGGATGGCAAAGTCGGGGCTGCTAACGCCACAGAGCGTCGCGACAGCTTTCAAACGGTCATCGGCGGCGGCGAGGAAGAACGACTGTGAACCGCCTCCGGATATTCCCGTCACGCCCACCCGTTCGTGGTCGATACCCGGTTGTTCCAGAAGAAGGTCCAGGGCGCGGATACCGTTAAACACTTCACCGCCGGCGGCGGTATAACCCATAGCTATCCATTCAGGGGTATCGCCTCGATTGAGGCCGTGGTGGTCGCCGGGGTTGTCATGCTGCTGAATAGTATCGAAAATAAGGCACGAATAGCCGCGACGCGCCCAATTTATTGCATGAAACTGATAGCCGACAACCCCTGCGGCCTGGTGCCCGCAGGTGTAGAGTATGGCGGGTGTGATATGATCGTCGGGCAGATCAGCGGGACGGTAGAAGTGGGCCGATCCCCAGCAGTCCGGCAGGAGCTGGTAAGCCAGTTTTTTTGCTTTATAGCCGGGTCCGGAAAACTGCCCCATTTCGGTTGCACGCAAATCGCACTTCTCAGGCATATTGTCCAGTCCGAGGGAGGCCATGAATTGTTGATATATCCGCGGTCGCATCTTTTCCCATTCTTCGGCGCACGGCAATTTTTCAGGACGATTATCCCGTTCGGCGATCCATACAGCGCGCCGGGCATAATACTCATGAACATTTCCTATGGTGGGTTGATATTGCCCCATTTTTTTTGCTCCTACAGTCGAAATGATTATTGTAATTGAGAATTGGACAGTGGTTCGTGCCTTGAATATATTGAAGATACATTTTCAAAACGCTGACGGATACTCTCCATGTTGGGGAGGGAGGTCCTCACAATAACCTACAGGAAACATGTACCAATTTTGGGGCCAA
>JAGYMJ010000072.1 GCA_018400625.1 Planctomycetota bacterium | reverse complement strand
TTGGCGCCTCGTAGTGCTTAATCATCATCCCACCGGCACAAGGCACGGTGGGGATGCTATACAAGGTACTGGAGGATGCCACGTGGTTCACTGAATATTTACAATGACTCTTTTCTCTGACCTGCAAAAATGACGTAGAAAAAAATATTTTTTCATCAGATGTTTTTGACTTTGCCTCACCACAGACGTAAAATAAAAAAAACTATCTCACAATGCGGAATTAAGGGAACAGAAAATGAAATTAAAAATTGATTCTTATAAGCCCAAAAAAGTAGATGTTGCAGACCTGCCGGCTGCTTATGTTGAAACTTCACCACGCTGTTTGGGGATTTTTCTTATTCTTTTCTCCTTGTTCTGGGGCGGCATTCCCGTTGCAGCACTGCTTTATGCAGTCATCACCGGCCGGCTCGAGGCGGGTATGCTCTTCCTGCTGATCTTCGCGGTTACAGGTCTGGCTCTCTTCGCCGCCGGGCTGTGGATTGTATCACATCGTAAAAAGATAAAGATCGACGAAAACAATGTTTCCGTGGATTCGCGCTCGATTTTTGGCCACAATATCTGGCAGGAACCTTTGGATCGCTATAAGGGCATCATGGCCCGTTCGGAGTACCACAGAGGTACCAAAAACAGGGCATCCCATACCCTCTATATTGTGGAACTGTTTCATGACGACAAAAAAAAGAAGATACGGCTGTATGAGTCACGCTCCGATGAAAATTTTCGTGATATCTGGAAGGATTATGCCCGAAAGCTCAATCTGCCGGCCCTGGAGAAAGAGGGCGAAAAAATGATCGTCCGGGAGGTCGAAGACCTGAACAAATCCGTCAGGGAGCTCGCCGTGGAGGACAAAATAGATATTTCTTTTAATCCTGACCAGCCACCACCGCAAGGTTTCGATATCGACGTAAGAGGAGAGAAACTTTGCATAGGTTTGCCCAAAAACCGAGCTTCGTTAATTGGCATTCTGATTGGATTAGTTTTTCCGGCGGTATTTATTTACATCGGCTTTGGGAGGCAGGATGCCCCGTTAGTTTTCGGCATTATCGGCTTGTTAATTCTTCTTGTTATGGTGTCAAGTGCCGTCTGGCTCTTTATCGCACGAACTATGGTCGCGGTCAGTCCCGACAGAGTCCACATATATCACCAGACGCCATGGGGAGATACCGATGGTAAAGAATTGTCAGCAGAAAGCATTGAAGCGGTAAAGGTGGGTAAGGCCAAAGAAGGTCAGGGACGCGACGGCGTGGTGTTGGTGACCAATAAAACGGCAGAGATCGTTGCCGAAGGGATGTCGCAGGAAAAGCTTGATTGGCTAAAAAACTGCATACTCACTGTGATAACCCCTTAACCCACGTCGTTTCATCACCTGTAAGTTCTCGATTGAAAGTAATTGTTGATCACCACGAAGCGCACGGAGAACGAAATAATGGGAAACAGCACAAAACAGGAAAAGGCTAATATTTTATTTCTGATGTCGGATCAACAGCGTCCGGATTCACTGGGCTGTTACGGCGACAGCATCGCCGAAACGCCCAATCTGGATTCTCTGGCTGTGCAGGGTGTGGTTTTTGACAATTGTTATGTTCAGAACCCCCTGTGCTGTCCGTCCAGGTACAGCATATTGACCGGGCGTTACCCCCACTGCCACGGCGTACGGGCGAACTGGTATAAGAGACGTCCGGGCGAAACAAGTTTCGCTCACCGGCTCGGACGGTCAGGTTACGGTACCGCAGCGATCGGCAAGATGCATTTCACGCCCTGGCACGACAATTTTGGCTTTGACGGAAGAATTATCGCTGAATCAAAATTCCATATACACTGCCCGGACGATTACGAGAGGTATTTGAATAAACACAATATGAGCCGCATGGACCTGTATGATATGGCGAGCCGGCATTACAGAGACAACTGTTCGGCGGTCAAGTCGAAGGTTTCTCCGGACCTCCACATCGATTCCTTTGTCGGACTGAGCATATGTGAATATTTGAAAAATGTCAGTGAACCCTTCTGCCTTTTCGCTTCATTCCTCAGCCCGCACAACCCCTATGATCCGCCGGAGCCCTATGACAGGCTGTTTGAAGGTGTGGAGTTCCCGCCGCGGAACATGACCGAAGGAGAAGTGCGCCGTAAACCGAAAGAAGCCTACAACTATATCAATAAACGTTTGAGCACTGATAAAGTGAACGAATCATGGTCAACGACCACGGACCGGATTTCGGACGCACAGGTCAACAAAATGAAGGCCCATTATTATGCGACCAACACCCTGATTGATGACTGGGTCGGCCGGACGATTGAAGTTCTGAAGGAGCAGGGGTTGTATGATAACACGATCATCGTTTATTGTTCCGATCACGGCGATTTGCTCGGCGATCACGGGCTGGTGTTCAAGCAGTGTTTTTACGAACAGAGTGTCCGGGTGCCGCTGATCGTCCATGCGCCGGGTATTTACGGACCGCGTCGGGTGGAGAGTCCCGTTGAATCGATCGACCTGTTCAGCACATTCTGCGATTTTGCTGGAATCCCGCCGGGGGAGGGTGTACAGGGGCGGAGTCTGACGCCCCTGCTGAGGGGGGATGCGGATTATCGGCACAGAGAAGCGGTGTTTTCGGAGAATTATTTCGGCCGAATGGTGCGCTGCGGCGACTACAAGATGGTTTACTATCCCGGCAAACCCTATGGCGAGATCTACAATCTTGCGGAGGACCCGAACGAGCAGGAGAATCTCTGGGACGCACTGGACGGTTCGTCGGTCAAGGCGGATCTGAAGGATCGGCTGCTGGAATGGTCCTTTTCGTCCGAGGATGTTTTGCCGCTCCCCGTCAGGCCGGGGCATCAGGACCACAGCCCTCGCCGGTACCGCCTGGAGGGCGGCGACACCCTCGAGTGTGAACGCCAGCCGTGGTATTTGCCCGGGCTGGACGGGCTGTATGAGGGCTGGGATTTTACCGAATCGGGGATCCTGCGGTGAAAAACGTGTGCAGGCACGATACGATTTAATTGTCGCCATTGATGTATCTGGTTCTCGAAAACAAAAGAGCAGTTCATGCATTAAGAACAGGGAAGGGGGGGAGTGATCCACAAAAAATGCGAGGAAAAGACAAAGCTCAGCGAAGAGATATTAATCGTGAATCACATCTTCATTATTGGGAATGATCGAACGGTGATATTGAGTTAGCAAATGTGGTGTAAGTCCTCAGTGAATCACGTTGTTCCCCCACCGTGCCCTGTGCCGGTGGGACGATGATTAAGCACTACGTGT
>JAGYMJ010000071.1 GCA_018400625.1 Planctomycetota bacterium | reverse complement strand
TTGGCGCCTCGTAGTGCTTAATCATCATCCCACCGGCACAAGGCACGGTGGTGATCAAGTGAGACGGGTTCCACTGAATATTTACATAATCAACATGTGACGGCATGTTTGTCTTCACTTTTTTAAGGAGGGTTGAGTAATGAAGCAACTTGCACTGGCTTTTGTGGCTATATTGTCCTTCGCCGCTGTTGAGGCTTAGGCTGACATCTCGCTGGGAAACGCGGAAAGTTTCGGCGTGCTCGGTGCCACGGAGGTGACCAATACAGGCAACACATATATCATGGGCGATATCGGCGTCTATTCTGGGACAGCCATCACCGGTTTTTATGGCACAACCGAGAATGACGGACCGGGAGAGTTCACCGGAACTGCGCACCAGGGAGATACTGTCGCGGAAGCTGGGCAGGCCGATGCCTTAGCGGCTTACGACGAAATCGAAAAAATCAGGACAGGAGAGAAGCCACCGGCACTTTCGTTGCCCCGATAAGTTCCTTCCCGACACTGTACACCAGCCATAAACACTGCCCGACGATGGCCGATTGGAAATACTGTGGGCCCGAGCCGGCTCCTCCCTCCCCCTTATGCATGCCGGCAGTACTGTTTTGCAAGCTCTTATAAAGCAGCAGCCAGGATTTATTGAAGCATCTTCCATCACTGGAGA
Organism: Planctomycetota bacterium; assembly: GCA_018400625.1. Taxonomy (GTDB): domain Bacteria; phylum Planctomycetota; class Brocadiia; order SM23-32; family SM23-32; genus PUMZ01. Next base: position 1,269 of record JAGYMJ010000071.1, on the reverse strand, counting down.
CAGTGATGAACATATTGCGCCGATCAGGAGAATTGGCCGCGATATAGACACTCCCGTCCTCAAGTATCCCGGAGTCAGGATTGACAGAACCATAAAGGGAGGTCCTCCGTGGAGGCGGATAATCGCTCCGTGCACTCCTGCGCTCGGAGGCATAATAGAAATTTTTCTGTCTGTTGTTTTCAAGGATCACCACAAGCGAACCATCGGGACGCTGGAACTCAGTGGAATGCATAAGGTTGATACCGTTCTGACCGTCATGTGCAAGATGGCTGGTTCCGGGGGGGGAAGAAATTTTTGCCATGCTTTTGGCTGTTTTCCCCCCAACTGATATGCCCCTGAAAATCTTCAGGTGCTTCCTCAAGAAGAGGGGCCTCCCGATAAATCGGCGCCAGAGTCTCCAGTGGAAGAGATATTTCAGGCGTAAGCGCCATCTCAGATGGAAAATCGCTTTCTTTATAAACAGGGGAAATCGGCTGCAATCGGTCGTTGATAATATCCCATTCCTGAAAAAAACGCCCAAAAGACCATTTTACATAGCTCCACCGCGGCGGTTTGGAACGTTTACCGAAAAAAAAGTTTTCTCCCGGAACTGGACAGTTCGCGTAACGTCTGGTCATTTCGTGAGCGGCAGCGGTAGTAACACCATGAATGCACCCCAACCGCCCGAAAAAGAAAAGTCGGCCTTTGACAACCCGAAAATAGCCCAACGCCTCCGCGCTGCGAATGGCGTCGCGATCACTGACCCGTTTCCGGCGACGCACAGGCATGGGGGCCCGGGTGATTTCAGCTAAAGCGCCGTCCCCATGCCAGTCAATATTGCCATGCGGGTCGAGGATTTTTCCCGCGCACCCCAGACGCCGACTCCCATACCCGCCCTCATCTTTTGCATGATTGGTCCACACAGCCAGTAAGTGTTCACGGAACCTCAAAACATTCAGGTTATGATTGAAGGTACCGTGCCGGCAGCTTTCATAACCACCACTGCCGCCATCCTCAAGGGATGCTTTGCTCGGCAAGGGATGAAACACGACGTCGTGTTCTGCCGCATCCAAAGGCGGCAGGCCCAAACCCGCAACGGCAGGGTCGAACCCCTCCGGTGGCAGCCATTGTATCGGCGCTTGCGGATCCGGTGGATAAGTACTGTAGAGCTCTGCCGCACCCATATGACGGGGGTCGGGTAAAAGAGAGGAATAATTTCCACGGCGCAGTTCTTCCGGCCCCCCTATCTTAGGTTCCCCCGATTTTTCTATTTTCAGAAAAATCCTGTTA
>JAGYMJ010000070.1 GCA_018400625.1 Planctomycetota bacterium | reverse complement strand
ACCCGCGGACGCTTGAAAGCGTCCACTACGAGCCGGGTTTTCGGCCAGGCTGCTAGCCGGAACAATTGGCCCCTATCATGCTGCGCGTGAGTTCTATATACGATGTATCCGAAAGAAATTCACCGGAATAATCCACGGCGATCATAGCGTCCTCGAACTGAAGGTCTTCGCGTTGGCCCAGGTAACAGACCTCGATGGTGTTCAGTCCTTTTCGGGGCCCTTTTGGATCGAGTGTATAAGTATGTTTCCCCCCTCTAAAATCACAATCCTTCAATAAACGGCCATTGAAGACAACCTTTAATTCTTCAGCCGGAACACAGGTTTCAGAATTTTCTGAGTCGCGCGAACCAATTTGCACGGAAAGCGTGATTTTGGGATAGTTTTCTCTTTTGATACCGTCAATATCTTCAGCCATCTCGATGCGTGTGAGTGGAAGCGGCTTGCCGGTTCGGGGCCCTTTTGGCGGCCCATCCGCTGAGTTTCGCCTTTGTTGAGGCTCTATCGGTAGAGGATTATTGGGGGTTAGCGTAGGGATTTCGATATAGTGATCATAGGGATAGCTTCCCTTTTTGAATTTGGGAATGCCCCGAACGCCGGCAAAGTAGAGCTTATCCCTATCTTTCAAAACATCCGCTTCGCCGATTTCGCTCCAGATTCGACGTCCCGTATGGTTGAGATTGAACAAGTAAAGCCCGTCGGCGCCCGCCTGCCAGGCATTAGCGGCCCGCGCCCGATAACTTTCGTCCGACGCGCGTAAAAGATGCTTGTGGTGCCCTCCCCCGACGCGTGTTTCACTCAGGCCGGCATACACCTGAACACCATGTTTATGCCCCATTTCAACGCTGTCACGCCAGTTCCGCAAGCGAACGTAGCCGCTGGGGATAGAGATATCGATAAGCCCCTCCCGCATCCATTGTTCGATGTCCAGCCCGATTGTCGCAGCATAATCGACGTCATCGGGTGTGCGCACGGCAAGAGCAATCGGGCGTCCACGTTTTTCTCCCTCTGATTGGGCAATTTCAGATATCCGCCTGATCATATCCGTCATTTTTTGGCGATTTTCGTCACTGACCGGCATGCATTCCCTGGTTTCCTTAAATAATACCGGTTGCCGAAAAAAATCCAGCTCGACCCCATCAATCTCATAGTTGCAACAGACTTCTTCGACGTAAGCTGTGGCCGTTGTGCGCACCTTTTCGTGGGCGTAATCCACCGCGGACCATGTTTTATAATGGTGTCTGTCCTCGAAGCGGCCCATAAGGCAGCCGGGGTTTTCCTTTTTGAACCGGTTGACTTCAAACATTTCCAGCTTTCTCGCGTCCTGAGTCCAGTTCATCCGCATCGACCAGAAAACCTCCATATTGTTTTCATGGGCGAACTCTGCATTTACCTCTAAAGGATCAGTTCCTTGTTCGATCAACGCATGGGTAATCAGATTCTTGCGCTTGGGCCCCATGACCGGCACAACAGTTCCGATCTTCGTGTTATGCCGGAAAAGTCCGAAGCATTCACTGGTGCAATAACTGATAGCATCCACATGCGTGCCTGCAAGTGGCGTTGTCCGCAAATTCAAAAAATCCTCCTTCTTAGTCATCGGCCTTCGAGCGTCACATCCGTCATTGTTGTAAATGATCCTCCTTTTTCGATGAAGCGCTTCCTGTGTATTGCCGCCGTTATTCATGAATTAAACTCCTCGTGTATTCAGGTCATGTACTGGGAAATATTCGCTATTATCGCGAATAACACTGTCAAATGCAAACGTGAGACAATCGCATTTCCCCGCCTCTCTTTTGACGGCAATATTCATATGATTTACATTTCTTTTAATCAACCAGGGGATAAAAAAAGAAATCTTTATTTCATGTCTTGTCTGTACTTTATTTGCAGAAATCCCATATGGAGTGTATCATAACCTGCAGGAATGAATTACTGACTTTTGCCTGGTTGGGGACAAGATATCCGGTAAGTCCTCAGTGAAACCCTGAGCATCCCCACCGGCACAGGGCACGGTGGGGATGACGCAGGATACGGTAGGAAGCCGTATGGTTCACTGAGTATTTACGATATCTGCATTTCCAGGGAGTAATGAGGAAAAGCTTTTTGGGCTTGCTGAAGATAATTTCATCGTACTGAATACTCACTTCAACAAATTAATAACTTAAGGAGCTTGTCATTGTGGATATAAACGTTCGCATTGCCGGAGAAGCGGGACAAGGGATTGAAACAGCAGGGGAAGTGCTTGCACAAGCTTTAGCTGATGCAGGGCTTTACGTCTTTGCTGCGAAAAGTTATATGTCGAGGATCAGGGGCGGGCTTAACTGGTATGATATTAGAATCTCCGACCAGGCATTGTTTTCCGGGAAAGAGAACTCCGATATCCTCCTGTCGCTGACCGCGGAAGGCATTAAAACACTTCAAGGCAAAGCCGGCTCGCAAGCCGTTGTTATAGCTGATAAGGCCACTGCTGAAAACAGTTCCGGATGCAATTGTCTTGATATCTCAGGGACGGCAAAGACAGCCGGCGGGTCAAAAATCATGGCCAATATGGTGGCCGCAGGGGTCGTTTTCGGCATGCTCCCTTATGATATTGAAGCGCTTTCCCAACAAATAAGGCAGGCTTTTGACTCTAAAGGGGAGGAGATGGTTAAGAAGAACCTTAAATGTGCTGAAAGCGGAGCAGAACTGACCAAAGGACTTTCGGACAAATTGCTGTTTCCACAATCAGGTGGAGCGGATAGTTTTCTCTGCAGCGGAACCGAAGCTGTCGGGATGGGGGCGCTCAGCGCCGGTGTGAAATTTGCATCCGCTTACCCTATGACACCGGCAACGGGAGTTATAACTTACCTGGCGAAGCATGCCCGGGAATACGGCATAGTCGTGGAACAGGCCGAGGACGAGATTGCAGCCGTCAATATGGTATGCGGAGCCACTTTTGCGGGCGCTTGCGCACTCACAGCTACAAGCGGCGGGGGTTTTGCTCTGATGGCGGAGGGGCTGTCGCTCAGCGGTATGATGGAATTGCCTGTTTTTATCGTGCTCTCGCAACGCCCGGGCCCTGCGACAGGTTTGCCGACCCGTACGGCCCAGCAGGATCTGCGATTTGCCGTCCACGGCGGACACGGTGAATTCCCCCGTGCGATTTTTGCGCCCGGAACGCCCGAAGAAGCATTCAAGCTCACCAGAAAAGCTCTGGCGACGGCTCATACATTCCAAAGCCCTGCCATATTAATGATGGACCAGTTCCTGGCCGACTATGTGACCAACACAGCTCCTCTGAATACGGCGTACCGACCAATAGATAAGCAAATAACGACGAGTCCCGGCGAAGACTACCGCCGTTATAAAATCACGGAAAACGGCGTTTCCCCTCGGGCCGTGCCCGGCGGCGATGCGCTGGTAAAAGCTGATTCCGACGAACATGATGCCGAAGGGCATATCACTGAAAATCTGAGTATCCGCATAGAGCAGCATGATAAAAGAATGCGAAAGGAAAAAGGGATTATCGAGGATTCGATCGCACCAATGCGTTACGGACCTCAGGATGCACAGGAACTGATTATCAACTGGGGCTCTTCTTACGGGCCATGTCGTGAAGCGGTGGATACACTTAATGAAAGAGGCCACGGGATCGCGATGCTCCACTTTGCACAAGTCTGGCCGCTCAAAACAGAAGAGATAAAAAAAGCCATACAGGGCGACGCTCCATCATGGCCGGAGTTGACTTGTGTGGAGGGCAATTCGACGGCGCAATTTGCCGGCCTTTTGAAAGAACAGGGTATCATTGATTCCCGTAAACCTCTCTTGAAATACAACGGCATGCCTTTTACCGGCATAGAGATAGCCGAAGCAATAGAATCCGATTGAAATAATAAATAACTGGTGATAAGAAAATGAGTCAGCAAGAGACAGCGTGGTGCCCGGGTTGTGGTAACTTTTCCATTCTCAATACTTTCGAAGAGGCGGTCAAAAAAGCGGGAATAGACCGTCGGAACCTGGTCCTGGTCTCCGGCATAGGACAGGCCGCTAAATTCCCCCATTACACGGAAGCGAATCTCTTCAACGGGCTTCACGGTCGTGCATTGCCGGCGGCTACCGGCATTAAAATAGCCAACCACACCTTAAACGTTGTTATCACGAGCGGTGACGGTGATATGTATGGCGAAGGCGGCAACCATCTCCTCCACGCTATGCGCAGAAACATAGGTGTCAAGGCGTTCGTCCATAACAATCAGGTTTACGGCCTCACCAAGGGGCAGGCTTCACCGACATCCGAATGGGGATTTCATACCAAACTGCAGCCCGAAGGTGTGATCAATGCACCCATGAACCCACTGGCTATGGGAATAATTCATGACATTTCACTGGTAGCCAGAGCGTATGTGGGCGACAGAGAGCATCTCAGAGAAATGATGGTTGAATTCTTATCGCATGAGGGGGGATTCGCCCTGCTGGACATACTCCAGCCGTGCGTCTCCTTCAACAAGCTGAACACCTATCAATGGTACAGTGAACGTGTACAGCCCATCGGCTCCGACCACGATCCCTGCGACCGGCAGGCCGCTTTGGAGCTGGCAGGACAATGGGAAGATACAATTCCTACAGGAATCATTTACCGAAGCGAACGGGAACCCTTTGAAAGCCTGCTCCCGGCACTCAAAGAGGCGCCCGACGGGCTATGTGAAAAAAGTTAGAAGGGAAAGATTCCGTTTTTGAGCACTAATTACTTCATATAACTCCAAGAGGAGGTGTAGAGATGTTGACGTATATCGTTTTTTACAGTCGTTACGGAAATACGGCTCTTCTGGCCGACGCCGTTGCTGAGGGGGTTGAAAGTGTGGACAGTATGGATGTTGAAATGGCGTATGTGCGCGATCCGTTCACTCCTCAAGAGGTCATTGACGCCGATACCGTATGGAAAGAAAGCAAGGAAAAATTGGAGGCGAAATATCCGGCTTTTGATCCCGAAAAAATGAAGGAAGCGGATGCTCTTATTATGGGATCGCCCACCCGATTTGGCAATATGGCCGCTCCGCTCAAAAATGTCTGGGACATGACGGCAGGTATATGGATGGAAGGTGGGTTGATCGATAAGGTCGGAGCCGTATTTACATGCACTGCCAGCCTGCACGGCGGTCAGGAGACAACGCTGCTTTCCATGTATCTCCCCATGATACATCAAGGCATGATAATGGCCGGAGTACCCTACAGTGAGCAGAAACTGCTCACGACGACCGGTGGCGGGACTCCGTACGGCGCCTCGGCGGTAGTGGGTGAAGAATCCAACATGCCGCCGGATGAAACGGAAACGGCTATTGCCCGAACTCTCGGCGAACGTGTAGCCCGCCTGACAGCGAGTTTGAAAAAAGCATAAGGCGCTTAATACAAGCACATCGACACAAAATTGAGAAAAGGCCGTGACACCGACTCTGATTCATACAGCGGATTCCGCAACAACGACAACGCCCGGGGCACACGCCCATCAACCGGATTATCAGGCTACCTGAAAGAACGCGGTGTGAAAAACATCTTTCTCGGCGGCCTTGCCCGTGATGTATGCGTCCTGTGGACCGCACTGGACGGTGCGGCGGCCGGTTTTGAAACATTTTTCGTCTGGGAACTGACGCGTGCGGTGAATCCTGATGAAATGAAAAAAGACATCCTGGCCGGTCTCCGGTGATGAAAAGAAAATATATATGGTTGCGCTTCAATCTTTAAAACCGTAGGAATATAATCTAAAATAAAGGAGTAATCGAATGATAAAAAACGACAACAAAACTCAAAAAACTTTGCCGGATATCCATGTAAAACAAACGGGGGTTCATTTTGCCGCCCCGTCTTTTAATTACTCCGGTGGTGATATGGGGAACGGAAAATATCGCAACTTTATTCTCTTTTCAGACTATGCTGATCCGGATGTGATCCGTAGAGATGATGACTACTATGCGATAAGTTCAACATTTCACCTCAATCCCGGTATCACCATCCTGCATTCAAAGGACCTGGTCAACTGGACGATTATCGGTCATGCCATTGAGGATTTATCAAAACTGCATCAGGATTTTTCATTCAACAGCATGAGAGGATATGGAAGCGGCGCCTGGGCTCCCTCATTGAGATATCATAACGGCATTTTCTACATCCACGTAGGCGGCCCCAAAATCGGGTTGATTGTATGTAAAGCTGATCGAATAACCGGCCCATGGGAAGTAAAGCGCATGAAAATGAATGTTCCCTGGACGGATGGCAAGCTCATCGACTGCTGCCCTTTCTGGGATGAAGATGGTCAAGCTTACTTTGCTGCGGCAGAACCCCGGCGGTTCCCTGTCGGAGATTCGGTCGTTTGTGAATATAAAATACTCCTGTTCAAAATGAGCAGCGACGGCGAGCAGTTGCTGGATGGGGGTACTCTTATTCATGGCGGGCGCACCACCGAAGCCATAAAGATTTACAAATTCAATGAATATTATTACATATTTTATGTTGAACATCCTATGGATGAAAATGGGCGGCGAACTCAATTTGCAGCGCGTTCAAAAAACATCTATGGGCCCTATGAGAGAAAAGAACTCATTCATTCACATGGACCGGAACAAGACATGTGCCCCAGCCAGGGCGGGCTTGTGGACACACCCGATGGGACATGGCATTTTTTATGTCACGGCATGTTTGGAGAGACCCCGGCCATGGCCATCGGCAGACCGCTGATGCTCCTGCCTGTCAATTGGCAGGATGGATGGCCGTTAATTGGTGAAGATATCGACAATGACGGACTGGGCGAGATGGTCTGGCAAGCTGAAAAACCCGTTGAAGCCGGAGCCCCAACGCAAATTCAGAGTTCCGACGAATTTGACGGCCCAGATTTGAAACCGCAGTGGCAATGGAATCATGCACCGAGAAATGATCGCTGGTCATTAACCGAAAATCCCAACGGCCTGCGTCTCAAAGCCGCCAGACCAACCTATCCCGGCGGGTTCTATTACGCGTGTAACACCCTTATACAAAGACTTATCGGCGATCAGTCAAAATCGGCAACTTTACTATCAACCGGGGGGATGGCCAACGGACAATATGCCGGAATATGTCTATTGGCCGATATATCTCAACTCATAGGTGTATATATGGAAAACGGCAGGAAGTATATACGATACCAATATACCAAAAAACAGCCGATCAATAGTACCGCTGAAAATACCCGATCATACAGCGATGATTTTTTCTGTAAAGACATCGGTGGAATGGACCAAGAAGATATCTGGCTATGTTGTGAACATAAGCTCAATGAGGCACGGCTTTCTTTCAGCCTGAACGGTGCAGATTATGAATCGGCGGAGGAATGGATGAATTTTAGTTTTTTCGCATGGAGAGGCGGCAGAATAGGGATATTCACCTGGAATGATTTCAAAGAAAATGGCTATGCCGATTTCCGGTGGTTCAGGGTAAGCATTAAATGAATACTTACAATCTCTACTCATTGCAAAAAATTACTGCAAAATGTATAATGATGACAAGGAATATAAAATCACTCATCGGAGCCAGTTAATGAAAAGAAAATATAAGAAAGCATATATTAAAGCCTCCCTTTTGTGCTGGTTTTTGGTACTGTTTGCTGTTGTGTTGAACGCTCAGGAAGCCTTTACATCTACCGAATATCGCACTATTGCCCACAAACCATACGTCAGGGTGAGCTCCGGAAAGATTGCCGGTTTTTCAAGAGACGCTCGCAATGTCGATGTAAAATTCAGAGAAAGATTTGAACGCATTGTGGCTGTACCGGCAAACCAAATCAGAGTCCGGGAACAAACTTACAGAATAGGGCAGGCTATACGATTACAAAACAACATAATCGGGCTCGTCCCTCAAGACCATGCAGACAGCTTAAGGTTAATTGATGGACTTGAACGCGGCCAGGAATTATCCGTCTATGGCATCACCCTGCGGCGCAGAGCGGGGGATAATTTCATTTTGATCGAAAGATTGGTTGGGGAGAATGATGTTGACGCAATGGCTGAAGCGATTCGAGCGGGTTATGAATTGCGTATAGAAGCCGAGAATCGCCACTCGATGATTATCGATGAAAAAGGACAGTATAATTTTGAATTCGGATGCCGTTATCAAGACGGTGAAACTGAAGAAATCCTGGTTGATGTCTCGCAATACTCCCGTCAGGAGTTTGAAGAAAGGAGGGCGGAACTTCAGGCGGACGCCGAAGCCGAAGAGATTCAGTCTGAAAACGATACGGAAGAACCGTTGGACGAGCAAAGGTCTTACAGTCGGTATGAACCACGAAGTATCTACCAGGCGATCGGCGACAGCCGGAATTTAGATGCGCGATTCTCCGCTACGGTGAGAGAAATTCGACGTGATTTCCCATCACGGGTCCGTGACGCCGAGGGGCAACAGATCAGGATCGGCGGTGCTTTTGAAACATCTGCAGGACCTATTTTCTGTGTCATTCCCGCAAACAATGAAGACTCTGTCAACAAGTTGGATATGCTGATGGAAGGCATGGATGTTCAGATCAAAGGCACCACCCTCCAAAGAGTCAGAGGGGAACGTTTCTTTTTGGTCGATGAGTTTTCCGTTCCTGGTATTATCAATCCACCACAACTGGATTTCGTATGGATAGTAAGCTTTTTATCCGGGAACGAAAAACCGAGGATTTTTCACGAAGAAGGTGAGTATAGGTTCCGTGTACCCTGTCAACATCAGGAGGGCGAGTATGAAAGAATAGTGGCCAATCTGAGGGCGGTGCAGATCATTGAAATGGACCTGGATCAAGAGGATTAAAAATTATTGCAAGCATAAAAAAGATGACAAAGATTCTGGCGACTATTTTTTTATGGTTTGTCTTACTGACGGTCGGGCATATGAACACCGGATGCCGTGCTCTGTACCCGGTCACTTTCAGAACTCCTCCCCCTGAACTCTCCCCCCGGGAAGTTGTCGATAGAGTCTATGACAACACATTTATGTTTTCCACCCTGACGGATTCCAATATGTCTCTGCGGATCGCGTATAAGGACGGATCGCGATGGAAAAGAACTCCATCAATGAAAGGCCTGTTGGCGGTTGACCGAACTATCCCGGGAGTCTGGCTGAGAACGGAAAAATTCGGCCAAAACATTTTCACTTTGCGGTCACACAAAGAAAGTTTTTGGCTGGAAATACCGGATACCGGCGAGATCATTACCGGCAGTGAAAACGCTTACCAACAAATGCCCTATCTGATCAGGCCCAACGAAATTCTTCTATGGTTCACCCCGCCCGACTGGCTCGGTTTAACATGGGATGCGACGACGATGACGACTCTGCCCGATGTGTATGTTTTCGAAGTGAAATTAAACGGATTCCCCTTGCGAAGCGTTCACGTTGACCGCTATAATTTCACCATAAATTCCATTAAAACATATAATATAGTGGGCGATGTCGATACCGAAGTGGTGATGGAACGCTACCACGAATCAGACAGAACTTCGTTCCCTCACCGGATAACAGTTCATCGAATCCACTCGGGATATGAACTGCGTCTGCAGCTTGACGACCCGGATTTTAACCGTGAACTTCCGGAACGAACTTTTTTGCCCCGATCCCGTCCAGGCTGGAGGCATATAGACCTTGATCGCACCCCGGCAGGTTCAATAAAGGGACTGCAAGAGTTAGAAGACTTTGAAAACCATTAATTTCAGGAGAAGATGATGCCAAACGATGAAGAGAGAAAGGAAGTAGGAGATGAATACCTTAAAGCACCCCATATCATAAGCGATCCCGACAACACTTACAGCGCTGATACACGCCGGTTCCAGGGCATTTCAAGCCTGGCATGCGGGCGCGACGGACGCCTTTGGGCCGTCTGGTATGGGGGCATAACACCAGGGGAAGATAAGAACAATTATGTCATGCTCGCCATCAGTGAAGACAGGGGGCATACATGGTCGGATGAGAAATTAATTGTTGACCCCGGAGAAGGGCCGGTGCGCGCCTTCGACCCCGAAATCTGGATGGCCCCGGATGGACAAATCTGGCTGTTCTGGGCCCAGCATGACAGCCGCGACAGATTTGGAACCCGCTCGGGGGTATGGACTATTACCGCAAATGAGTCGGAAGGCGCAGGTGCAAAATGGTCGGCGCCAAGAAGACTCTGCGATGGGGTAATGATGTGCAAACCTATCGTTCTTTCAAATGGTGAATGGGCTCTGCCGGTCTCCCTGTGGCATAAACGCGAAGCGGGAAGTGCGGCCATGTGGGCCAGTCGGGACCAGGGGCGGACCTGGGCGCAACGCGGTGCTTGTGACGTTCCGCCTGAATACCGAAATCATGACGAACACATGATAGTGGAACTTGAAAACAAGAAACTATGGATGCTTGTCAGAACGAATTATGGCATCGGTGAAAGCATATCAGAGGATGGCGGACAGACCTGGAGCGATTTGAAACCTTCAAATATACCCCACCCCCGAAGCCGCTTCTTTATCTGCCGTCTTGCTTCAGGACGCCTGCTTTTAGTGCGTCATGATCCTGATGAAGGGGATTTTGCCGACGGCGAATCAAAAGGAACCCGTTCGCATCTTAAAGCTTTCTTATCTGATGACGAAGGAAAAAGCTGGCCGCATAACGTGCTGCTTGACGAACGTTCCAGTATTTCTTATCCGGACGGCGATCAGGACGAAGAGGGAAACATTTTTATCACCTACGATCATAGCAGGAGGAAAGAGCGAGAAATACTCATGGCCGCCTTCACCGAAGAGGATATATTGGCCGGCAAAATCCAGTCGGAAACAGCAAGGTTGAAAGTCTTAATCAATAAAGCAACCGGCTGATCACCATAACTTTTTTGGAGTGCGTGCGCGACCAGCGCCGCTTTGGAATGGTACCGGGGGCAAACGCCGAAGCAGCACGAGAAACGCAGAAATTTCTGCAATCGTTAATTGTCGTCTTTGGTCGGTGGAGGGCCCGATTGGGCGGCGCTTTCGTAGTGGTGTATCATTGGCCCCGTCGGCACAGGGCCGGCGGTGGCAAAAACCCGGCTGTGTTTTGCTTCAGACGGGATTGGAGTGCGCCGTGGGAAAGGCGCGAAGCTTCAGTGGGAGAGCGAAGTCCCACCCGGCAAATGTTGCTTCAGCCGGTAGCAATCGAAGCAGTCACGGAGGCGACAAAGTGACTGAAGCCTTCGATGTAAAAGGGTTGCAATGGCAACTCAGCAAGCACGCAGGCCCAACGTGAGTGAATGCCGAGCAGGCCTCGAAAAGTCTAATGCGGAGGTCGACCCACCTCCAATATGGGGAAGACTGCTATTGCCGGGCAAAGGCGTAAAAGCAACGTGTCCGGCGGCTCCGCCGGGGTAGTTGGCAAGGGCATGCATGCACAGGAGCTTTGACGCAACACGGGAGACCTTCTGCGGTGGAGGCAAATGCTAAAACCGGATGCCCGTGAGGGACAGGCCGGGCCGTGGAAGGAGTCGGAGAGGCCCATAGTACCGCTGAAGCCGGGTAATTCCGGTGAAGGAAAGGGGCCTTGGTTCAAGTTCAACGCAGGAAGTGGCGAGAGCCGGGAGATTGGTATGAGCCTAAGAACTCCGAGAAAGGTTCGGAAGCTACAGGTAGCGTTGCACGCAAAAGCTAAGGAATCTCACAATTTCCGTTTCTATAGTCTATATGATAAGATATATCGTGAGGACATACTGGAGTTTGCCTATCGGCGGTGCAAAGCCAACGGCGGTGCGCCCGGGGTGGACGGTCAGGATTTCAACGATATTGAATCGTATGGCAGAGAACGGTGGCTGTGTGAACTGGCGAAGGAACTGAGGGAAGGGACATACAACCCTCAGGTGGTAAGGCGGGTATGGATACCGAAACCAAACGGCAAGAAGCGGCCGCTGGGCATCCCTACCATCCGGGACAGGGTGGTTCAGATGGCTGCGGTCATAATTCTTGAGCCCATATTCGAGGCGGACTTGCAACCGGAGCAATATGCGTACAGGAGGGGCCGAAACGCACATGATGCGATCAGGAAAGTGCACGGCCTGCTCAACAGTGGCCATCGGGAGGTGGTTGATGCGGATTTGAGCGGGTATTTTGACAGTATTCCTCACGCGGACTTGATGAAGTCAATAGCGCGTCGCGTAAGCGACGGCAAGATGCTGCATTTGGTAAAGACGTGGCTTCAGATGCCAGTAGAAGAGACCGACGATGAAGGAAATACAGAGAGGACTACTCGCGCAAAAGACGAAAAGCAAGGGACGCCGCAGGGCGCTCCCATATCACCGCTTCTGGCCAACGTGTATATGCGCCGGTTTATAGTGGCCTGGAAACTGTTTGGACACGGGAAGAGGCTTGATGCTCACATTGTGAATTATGCGGATGATTTCGTGATATGCTGCAAAGGAACTGCCGAGAAGGCGGAAGCAAGTATGCGGCAGATTATGGAAAAACTGAAGCTTACAGTGAACGAACAGAAAACCTCTATATGCTACCTGCCGGAGGAAACCGTAGATTTCCTCGGATATACCATAGGTAGGTGTTACTCACCTAAAAGCGGGAGGTGTTACATCGGGACCAAGCCTTCTCGGAAACGAATCGCCCGAGTATTCGATTCAATCCGGGAGCTCACGGACCCGGCGGGCATAACCGCAAGTGAACAAGAGGTCGTGCAAAAGCTAAATCGACTGTTAAGTGGATGGTCGAATTACTTCTGCGTGGGCCCGGTGAGCAACGCGTACCGAGCCGTGGACGCACATGTGCGAAAGCGGCTACGCCATTGGCTACGCAGGAAATACAAGGTGCGCACAGAAGCAGCCCTACGCTGGCCGGATCAATATCTGGAGAACCGGCTGGGGCTGATCTGTCTTGGGAAGCGCAGGCGAAGCCATCCGTGAGCGCAGATCGTGATTATTTGAACGAAAGCCGGATGCGGGAAATCCGCACGTCCGGTTTGACGAGCGGGATGTGGAAACGGACAGCATGGTCAGGCTATTTAGGCACTCGCAAACGAAAGGGCGAGCCCCGGATAAGCCGGGCCTAAACTCACCGCGCCACATCTCGACTCTACCTTTTGCCACTCGTGTGTTAGTATATGCCGTTCACTAAATAACTGCGCTAAATATACTCCTTTCCGGTAAAAAGTCCCTTCGGGACGACACGTCGTTTTAGC